>CAXUIR010000007.1:10457-18618 GCA_964251005.1 uncultured Acetobacteraceae bacterium
CACCGCTACCGCGCCGACCGGCCCGAGGGCCTCGACCTCGGCCCGGGCGGCGCCGTGGACACCGAGACGATGGGCCTGAACCCGCATCGCGACCGGCTGTGCCTGGTGCAGCTCTCGTCCGGCGACGGCAGCGCGCACCTGGTGCAGGTGGTGCCCGAAGCGCTGGGCGGCCGCGGCTACGACTGCCCCAACCTCAAGCGCCTGCTGGCGGACACGGACGTGGTCAAGCTGATGCATTTCGCCCGGTTCGACGTCGGCGTGCTGCAGCACTGCCTCGGCGTCACGGTCGCCCCCATCCGCTGCACCAAGATCGCGGCCAAGCTGGTGCGCACCTTCACCGACCGCCACGGATTGCGCGATTTGTGCCGCGAGCTGCTGGGCGTGGAGATCTCCAAGCAGCAGCAGACGTCGGACTGGGGCGCGGCCGAGCTCACGCCCGAGCAGCTTAGCTATGCGGCGTCCGACGTGCTGCACCTGCACGCGCTGTGGTCGCGCCTGGAAGCCCTGCTGGTGCGCGAAGGCCGGCACGAGCTGGCCGAGGCGTGTTTCGCCTTCATGCCGGCCCGCACGCGGCTGGACCTGCTGGGCTACGAGGAACCGGACATCTTCGCGCACCGGGCGTGACAATCGCCACCCCGGTAGCATTCGGTGACACGCGTCTGATTGACCGGGCTTGGCTTGCTCCCATACTGGGAAGGGCATGAGCACGTTGAATGCGCTGCCTCCCGCTTCGCTGCCCGGGTCGTTACCAGGGTCGTTGTCCGGGCAGCTGCCGGGGTCGCTGCAGATGGCCGCACCGGTTGCGGTGTCCTGGTCCGGCGAGCGGCGCGCCAGACGAGCGCATCGTCGTGCCACGGTGCGCATCGCCAAATACGTCCTGCCGCTGCTCGCGCTGGCGTTGCTCTCGAGCATCGCGCTGTGGCCGGAGCTGTCGCGCACCGTCGCCCAAGGGCGCGTCACCTGGCGGCGCCTCACCGCGCTCAGCGCCACCGCCGGGCAGATGCTGCGCCCCCGCTACCACGGGCTCGACGAGCACGGGCACCCCTACACCGTGTCGTCGGACACCGCCGACCGAGTAGGGCCGTTGCGGGTGAACCTCGCCAAGCCGGTGGGCGACATCACGATGGAGAACGGCACCTGGCTGCTGCTGAAGTCAAGGACGGGCGTGTTCATCGAGCACGCCAACGAGCTCGACCTCGAACACGCGGTGATACTCTACCGTCAGGACGGCACGACGATGACGTCGGAGACCGCCACGATGAACCTCAAGCAGGGCGCGGCCACCAGCAACGACTACACCCACGCCGAGGGGCCGTTCGGCGTGCTGGACGCGCAGGGCTTCACCATCGTGGACCGCGGCGGGGTGGTGCAGTTTCACGGCCCGGCGCACCTGGTGATGAATGCGGCGCACTGAGCGCGCTAGGCCCGCGCGTCCCCACCTGGAGCAGAGTGCTCCCGGCCGGTCTCGCCTTAAGCGCGACACGCTCGGCTGTCCTCGCCTAGAGCGCACCACGCTTGCCTGTCGCGTCGAACGCGGTTCGCCCGCCGTTCTTGCCGTCGAGTGCCACCTGCCCGCCGTCCCTGTGATCGAGCACGTACGCGGGACCTGTCTGAACGGAAGCGACCTGCCTCACCCCGAACGAACCCCGGGCGGCTGTCCTCGCCTCGAGCGCACCACGCTCGCATGTCGCGTCGAACGCGGCTCACCCGCCGTTCCTGCCGTCGAGCCCTACCTGCCCGCCTTCCCTGTAAACCAGTGTGTATCCGGTTCCTTCTTGACCGAAAGCGGCCCGCCCGCCCGTCGGCTCGTGCGCAGCCTCGCGCGCCGTCCCGCCGGCCGCGGCGCGCTTGCCGTCTGCCTGCTGGTGCCGGCGCTGGCCTGGGCGCAGGCGATCGACCTGTCGCATGGCGGGCCGGTGAACGTGACGGCGCTGGGCGGCATCGACTGGGACCAGGCGGCACAGACCGTCACCGCGCATGAGGACGCGCGTGCGGTCCGCGGCAACGCGACGGTGACCGCCGACATGCTGGTCGCCCACTACCGCAAGAAGGCGGGTGCCGCTGGTTCGGGCGCACCGCCAGCGGGCGGCGTGCAAAAGGCGGCGGCCACCGCTCCGGCGGCCGCCCCGGCTGATGCGGTCGCCCCGGCCACCGAGGGCGACACCGGCAACAACGAGATCTACCGGCTGAACGCCGAGGGCCACGTGCACATCTACACCCAGACCGACCAGGCCTGGGGCGACCACGCGGTCTACGACATCGACCAGTCCGTGCTGGTGCTGACCGGCCACGGGTTGAAGCTGACCACGCCCAGCGACCTGCTGACCGCGCGCGACGCCATGGAGTACTGGTCCGCCCGCCACATGGCGGTGGCGCGCGGCGACGCCTCTGCCACCAGCAACGACGGCCGCCGCATCACCGGCGACGTGCTGGTGGGCTACACCGCCGACCCCAACGCCCCGCGGCGAACGGCAAAGCCGCCAAGCCGCCGGCAAAGACGCCGGCCGCCGCCGGCACCAACCCTGACTCGCCCGGCAAGCTGCAGCGGGTGGAGGCGTACGGCCACGTGAAGGTGCGCACGCAGACCGAGATCGTCACCGGCGACCGCGGCGTCTACCTGCCCGACACCGGGCTGGCGCACGTCATCGGCAACGTGCATATCACCCGCGGCGAGAACCAGCTGAACGGTGCGGCCGCAGTGGTGAACATGAAGACCGGCCTGGCGACGCTGACCCAGGTGCCCGGCACGCGGGTTGTGGGCCTGGTGGTGCCCAACGGCTCGCCGTCGTCGGGGCCCGCCGGCGCCGATGCGGCCCCGGGCGCACAAGCCAAGTCTCCGGCGGCCAGGTCGTCACAAGGTAAGCCGTCGCCAGCCGCGCGGGGCACAAGCGCCGGATCTGCCGGCCGGGGGACCCCATGACCGTCGACACGAGGCCCGTCTCCGCCCGCGCGGCAGCACCCGCAACCGCACGCGGCGCCGATCAGGCGCAGGCCGAGGCCGGCCGCGACGGCCTGCGCATGGTGCCCGGCAGCGGTGGGCTGATCGCCACCGGCGTGGGCAAGACCTACAAGAAGCGGCCGGTGGTGCGGAACGTCTCCGTGCAGGTGCGCCGCGGCGAGGCGGTAGGGTTGCTCGGCCCCAACGGCGCCGGCAAGACCACCACCTTCTACATGATCGTGGGCCTGGTGCGGCCGGATACCGGCTCCATCACGCTGGACGGCGCTGACATCACGCTGCTGCCGATGTACCGCCGCGCGCGCATGGGCATCGGCTACCTGCCGCAGGAGGCCAGCGTGTTCCGCGGCCTGAACGTGGAGCAGAACATCCACGCGGCCCTGGAGGTGGTCGAACCCGACCCCGACATGCGCGACCAGGCCTGCGACGCGCTGCTGGGCGAGTTCGGCATCGGGCACCTGCGCCGCACGCCGGCCCTCGCCCTGTCCGGCGGCGAGCGGCGCCGCGTGGAGATCGCCCGCGCGCTGGCCACCCAGCCCAGCTACATCCTCCTCGACGAGCCGCTGGCCGGCATCGACCCGATCGCGGTGGGCGAAATACGCGACCTGGTGCGGCACCTGAAGCACCGCGGGCTGGGCGTGCTGATCACCGACCACAACGTGCGCGAGACGCTGGAAATCATCGACCGCGCCTACATCATGCACGACGGCCAGGTGCTGATGGAGGGCGTGCCGCAGGAAGTGGTGGCGCATGCGGACGTGCGTCGGGTCTACCTTGGCGAGAAGTTCTCGATGTAGTCCTAGCAAGGCACAGTCTGACTTCGGATATTCAGGAAGAAAGCAAGGCCTTCTTTTCTGAAGAAAAGAAGCAAAAGACTTTTGTCGCGGCTGCCGCGGACTCTCCCTCAGCGTGTACTCAAGGGAACAAAAGTTTTTTGGTTCTTTTTTTCAAAGAAGAACTGCTTGCTTGCTTTTGCAGGTCAACACTCGGGGTTGCTGATTGCCTCAGGCGCGCCGCGTGAAAGCGTCCGCGACAGCCGTGATAAACGTCTTCTGCTTCTTTTTTTTCAAGAAAGAAGGCCTTTATGACGCACATGCGCATTCAAGCAACACGCTGGACCACCGCGGCCCTGTTCTTCGCCGTGGTGGCGGTAATGGGCGGGATCACCTCCTACTCCGTCACCCTCTACCGCCTGTTCTGCCAGGCGACGGGGGCGAACGGCACGACGCAGCGCGTTGCCGCCAACACCACCGCTGCGACGGACCGCATCGTCACCGTGTATTTCGACACGTCGGTCGCGCCGGGCATGCCGTGGCGCTTCGAACCGTCGCAGCGCAGCGTGCGCGTGCATCTCGGCCAGGACGCGATGGCGTTCTTCGACGCGACGAACACGGCCGACCACGACGTGGTCGGCCACGCCACGTTCAACGTGACGCCGGAAAAAGTGGGACTGTACTTCAAGAAGGTGCAGTGCTTCTGCTTCACCGAAGAACGGCTGCATCCCGGGGAACACGAGCAGATGCCTGTCACGTTCTTCGTCGACCCGAAGCTAGCGACAGATCCGGACACCGCCGAGGTGCACGAGATCACGCTGAGCTACACGTTCTTCGTGTCCAAGCGGCCGGACGACGCGTTAGACGTTTCGAGGTTCGCCAAGAAAAGCTGAACACTTCAGGTAGTTTTGCTCCGATCGGCGTTTCGCGCTCGAGGCTTGCCGTGTTTCCCAACGGTGGTCTCTCGGCGAAGCGTTGGGGCAGTCACTGACGGTTGCGGGTGGCCGATTGTCTGCGGTCGGCGGTTCGACAGGTAGAACACGGCCTTTCGCATTGTAGTTCGGCCGTGTGTTACACCCTCGTGCTGAGGCTGACACTCGCAAGGTAAGGAAGGCCTTCTTTTTTAGAAAAAAGAAGCAAAAAACTTTTGCTCCGACGCCTGCGCCACGGTCACGCCTGGTTCTGCCAGCGTGTGTTGCTTGCATCAGCGTCTTCAATCTTGATGCAGGCGTGGGAACGGTTTTTCGGTCCCTTTTTAGAAAAGTCTACTTGCTTTCCGCGCTTAGCCTAAGCGAGCGCTGGTATTCTACCAACGGCCTGGATGCTTATCCATCGACGTCCGGCAAATAAGCAAGGCCCTCTTTTCTGAAAAAAAGCAACTGACTTTCCGTCGGGCTGTCGCGATATTTTCTGAACGCGTGCCCCGGCGAAACAAGAGTCTTTTGGTTCTTTTTGCAAAGAAGAACCGCCTGCTTGCATGTGACCGGTCAAGATCCAAGGCCATTGATATCAGACCAGTGCGCTTGAGCCTGACAAACGCCTGCATCAGGCCGACGACGCTGATGCAAGCGCACATGCTGGCAGAATCAGACATTACCGTTACGCAGGCGTCGGAGCAAAAGTTTTTTGCTTCTTTTTTTACAAAAAAGAAGGCCTTCCTTGCCTTGCTGACTCACAGCCTCAACGCGCACGGGTATAAACCCGCTGCGGATCGAAGTTGAGTCCACTCTCAATGGCTCGGTTGACCAGGCGCCTTGCGTCCGACGACCCAGGCGCGCAGGAGACTAGGCTGGCCATGGGTCCCGACAGACTTGCACCGTTACAGGCGAGGCGCCTGAGGCTTCGTTGCGTCACGCTGGGCGATGCTCCGGCACTGTCTGCCCTGATGACGCCGGCGGTCAGCCGATGGATGATCTCGTGGCCGGTGCCATTTACGCCGGAGATGTCGAAAGACCGCATCTGCCGATCACGCGCCGCCCTTTCGAAGGGCGAAATGCTGCCGTTTGCGATCGAACGCTTGTCGGATGATGCCTGTCTTGGATGGTTCAGCGTAACGCGCACGGCTCAGCGCCGCGCCCTTCTGAGTTACTGGCTCGGCGAGGAACACCATGGTCAAGGCTACCTGCGAGAAGCGATGCAAGTCGGCATTCCGGCAGCGTTCCGTTTGCTCGACCTCGACGTGATCGAGGCGGAAGCGCAGGTCGAGAACGGACGTTCTCTGGCCATCATGCTCGCCTTCGGCATGGTGCCGTTTTGCGAGCGGATGGTCTTTGCCCCCGCACGCGATCGGGAGGAGCAATGTGTCATCCTCGAGCTACGACGGCCGGACATCTGAACAGGACCCTGCGCTCGGCTCAAGGACCGCCGTCAGGTTGCGACCGGCTGGTTCACCGTCCGGGCAAGACCATCCGCGATAGCCATGTCCGCACACAGGCCGAACATCTCCCGCGCTCGTGCCGCCGACCCGACGGACCGCCTTATGTCGCCCGCCCGCGCCGGACCATGCGTGACCATGGCGGGCTTGCCGCAGAGCCGCCCCAGGGTGTCGGCGAGCTGCAGGATGGACGTCTCCCGGCCGGTGCACACGTTGCTGACGTAGGCACCGGGTGTGTGCGCGAGGTAGTCCATCGCGGCGGTCAGGTGCGCCACCACGTCGGCCACGTAGACGAAGTCCCGCGTCTGGCCGCCGTCGCCGTGCACGCTGACGCGCGCGCCGCGGCCGATGCGGTCGGCGAAGATGGAGATGACGCCGCTGTAGGGCGAGCTGGGGTCCTGTCGTGGGCCGTACACGTTGAAGAAGCGCAGGCCGAAGCTGGGCACGCCGTGCACGCCCCAGCCCACCGCGGCGTGTTGTTCGGAGCCCAGCTTGTCGGCGCCGTAGGCGGTTTGCGGGGCGCAGCGCAGGTCTTCGTGGGCCACCGCGTCGCCGATGTTGCCGTAGGTGGCGGCCGATGAGGCGTAAACCACCGGCAGGTGCGCGGTCCGGCAGGCATCCAGCACGGCGATGCTGCCGGTGAGGTTCACCCGGTGGGTGCCGGCCCAGTCCTCGTTGCCGCGGGCGACCGACGCGATGGCGGCCAGGTGGTAGCAGCCGGCGGCACCTTCCAGCGCGCGGCGCAGCGCGGCGGCGTCGCAGATGTCGGCCTGGATCAGCTCGGCGCGCGGGTCGAGGTTGCGGCGGTGGCCGGTGGAGAGGTCGTCGATCACGCGCACGGCGTGGCCGGCGGCCAGCAGCGCGTCGGTCAGGTGGGAGCCGATGAACCCGGCGCCGCCGGTGACCACGAAGACGGCCATCTCAACCTCCAGGTTTGGCGGCCGCCTGTGGCCCGGGCGGCGGGCCGGCGTGCCGGCAAGCCGGTCAATGCCACGAAACAGGCGGCAATCAAACGTGCGGTAGGAATCTTGTTCCCGTATCGGTAGAACCGGGCCATGCCACTCGCCTTGCCCGCTCCGCACAGTTGTGCCGTGATCCTTGCGGCCGGGCTCGGCACGCGCATGAAGTCGGCGACACCCAAGGCGGCACACGCGATCGCCGGGCGGCCGATGCTGCGCCACCTACTGGACTCCGCGGCCACGGTGTTCGAGCGGATTGCGGTGGTGGTGGGACCAGAGATGGACCAGCTGGCGGCGATGGCCGGACCACACCCCTGCATGGTGCAGCAAGACCGGCTGGGCACCGCGCACGCCGCACTGTGCGCGGCCAAGGCGTTCGGCGAGGGCGAGGTGGCCATCCTGTTCGCCGACAACCCGCTGATCCGGCCCGAGACGCTGGCCCGCCTGGTGGCCGCGCGGCAGGAGAGCGGCGCCGGCCTGGCGCTGATGGCGATGCGCCCCGCCGACCCCGCCCGCTACGGCCGGCTGGTGCAGGACGAATCCGGCCGGGTCACGCGCATCGTCGAGTGGGCGGACGCAAGCGAGGCCGAACGCGCCATCGGCCTGTGCAACGCCGGCGCGCTGTGCGGCCCGGCGCCGCGCGTGCTGGCCTGGCTGCGCGAAGTGCGGCCGGACAACGCTAAGGGCGAGTACTACTTGACCGACCTCGTGCGCCTCGCGGTGCGCGACGGCGCCGGCGTGGTGGCGGTGGAGGCCGACGAGGCGGAGCTACGCGGCATCAACTCGCGCGCCGAGCTGGCCGCGGCGGAAGCGGTGGTGCAGATGCGCCTGCGCGCGGCCGCGATGGACGCAGGGGCGACGCTGACTGCGCCGGAGACAGTGTTCTTCAGCGCGGACACCGTGCTGGCAGCGGACACCGTGGTGGGTCCGCACGTGGTGTTCGGCATCGGCGTGGTGGTGGCGGGTGCCGCCGAGATACGCGCGTTCAGCCACCTCGAAGGCTGCCGGGTGGAGGCGGGCGCGGTGGTGGGGCCGTACGCGCGGCTGCGGCCGGGCACCGTGGTGGGGCCGGGCGCGCATGTCGGCAACTTCGTGGGGC
>CAXUIR010000008.1:0-18389 GCA_964251005.1 uncultured Acetobacteraceae bacterium
CGGCGGCGAAGAAGTCCTGCGGGATTTCGATATGGATGCCGGCGCCGTCGCCGGTCTTGCCGTCGGCGTCCACCGCGCCGCGGTGCCACAGCGCGCTCAGCGCGTCGATGCCGGCCTGCACGATGGCACGGCGCGGCTTGCCGTCGAGCGAGGCGATCAGGCCGACGCCGCAGGCGTCGTGTTCCTGCGCGGGCGAGTAGGTGTGTTCGAGGCGGGCGACGTTGGCGTGCCAGTCTGAGACAAAATCCGTCCTGTCGCTCACGTCTTTGCTCCACCAAACACAAGCCCGAGCCTCACTCCGCCGCCGCCAGCATCCCCGCCCGCGCCGTCGGCTGCAGGTAGGCATGTATCCGCGCCGCCGCGTCCCGCCCGTCGCGGATCGCCCATACTACCAGGCTCGCGCCGCGCACGATGTCGCCCGCCGCGAACACCCCGGGCAGGCTCGTCTGAAACGACGTAAAATTCACCTTCAGCGTGCCCCACTTCGTCACCTCCAGCGCCTCCTGCCCCCACAATGCTGGCAGCGGCTCCGGATCGAACCCCAGCGCCTTGATCACCAGATCCGCCTGCAGCGGAAAGTGGCTGCCATCCACCTCTTCCACCGACTGCCGCCCGGATGCGTCCGGCAGTCCCAGCCGCATGCGCACCGCGCGCACCGCGCTCACGTGGTTGTCGCCCAGGAACGCCTCCGGCGCGCTCAGCCAGACGAAGCGCACGCCCTCCTCCTCGGCGTTCTTCACCTCGCGCAGGCTGCCCGGCATGTTGGCGCGGTCCCGCCGGTACACGCAGCTCACCGAGGCCGCACCCTGCCGGATCGAGGTGCGCACGCAGTCCATCGCCGTATCGCCGCCGCCGATCACCACCACGTGCTTGCCGGCTGCGTCGAGCAGCCCGCTGTCGAAATCCGGCACCTCGTCGCCCAGCCCTTTGCGGTTGGACGCGATGAGGAAGTCCAGCGCCGGCACGATCCCCGGCAGCCCCGAGCCCGGCCCGCCGATGTCGCGCGCCTGGTACACGCCGGTGGCCAGAAGCACCGCGTCGTGCCGCGCCCGCAGCTCGGCGAAGGCCACGTCGCGGCCCACCTCGCAGCCCAGGTGGAACACGATGCCCCCCTCCTCGAGCAGCCGCCAGCGCCTGACCACCACCTCCTTTTCCAGCTTGAAGCCGGGGATGCCGTAGATCATCAGCCCGCCCGCCCGGTCATGCCGGTCGTAGACGTGCACCTGGTAGCCGCGCCGGCGCAGCTCCTCTGCCGCCGCCATGCCGCCCGGCCCGGCGCCGACGATGCCCACCGACTGCGCCAGTTCGGTCCGCGGCCGCACCGGCTTCACCCACCCCTGGGCGAAAGCGTGGTCGGTGACGAACTTCTCCACCGCGCCGATGGTCACGCTCTCGAAGCCGCGCTCGATGACACAGTTGCCCTCGCACAGCCTGTCCTGCGGGCAGATGCGGCCGCATATTTCCGGAAAGTTGTTGGTGGCTGCACTCACCTCGTAGGCCTCGTCCAGGCGTCCCTCGGCGGTCAGCTTCAGCCAGTCGGGGATGTTGTTGTTCAGCGGGCAGTGCACCTGGCAGAACGGCACGCCACACTGGCTGCAGCGGCTGGACTGCGCGCGCGCCTGCGGCACGGCGAACTCCCGGTAAATCTCGGCGAAGTCCGTGCGCCGTGTCTCCACGTCGCGTTTGCCGGGCTGGCGCTGGGGCAGGTTGGTGAACTGCAGCATGCGGTCGGCCACGAGCGCGCTCCCTCAGCGTGGCAGTCAGGGTCGGCCCCAGTCTGTCCGGCACAGCATTATGGATGCAAACGCGAGCTTGCGAGCCATAAAACGCTAATGTGTCAGCTTCACTGGCCTAAAAAGCATGCGTTTGGCGTGCTTGCAGGTCAGCCCTGCAGCCTCTGCGGAGTTTTAGGTCCGGTGCGGACCGATCATCGCTGTCTCTACCTGCATCCCACCTCTCCTGAACCGCGCGAGGTAACCTGGCACGATCAGGTCGATCGGCGTCGGTGTGATGCCGAGTGCTGCCAGCCCGGGCATGTCGGGCGAAGCGACGTTGTCCCGCTGCAGCATCAATAACTGGTCGCCGGTCAGCCCGCTGAAGGGGATGCGCGCCATGAGCCGGGCCGCGGCGTCCGGCATCGCCACCAGCGGACGGTGGCGGCGGATCTGGGCCAGGATCCAGCCGAGAATCTCGCGGAAGGTCATCACCTTGGGTCCGGCCAGCTCGTAGGTCTTGCCCGCGGCGTCCGGCCGGGTCAGTGCGGCCATTACCGCGTCGGCCACGTCGCCCACGTAGACCGGCTGGAAGCGGCTGGCGCCGGCGATCACCGGCATGATGGGACTCACCAGCGCCAAGGCCGCGAAGCGGTTGAAGAACTTGTCTTCCGGCCCGAACACCAGCGAGGGCCGCAGGATGGTCGCACTAGGGAAATACTGTCGCACCAGCGTCTCGCCCTCGGCCTTGGTGCGCGCGTACTGCGCCGGGCTGGCTGGGTCGGCGCCGATGGCGGAGATCTGCACCAGGTGTTTCACCCCGGCCGCCGCGGACAGGCGCGCGACGCGGCCGGCACCTTCAGCCTGCATGCGGGTGAAGTCGCCCTTGGTGCGCTCCGCCAGGATGCCCACCAGGTTGACCACCGCGTCGGCGCCCTCCACGGCGCGGGCCAGCGTGTTGTCCGCAGTGATGTTGGCGTAGAGCGGCACCACCTGGCCCACGCGGCCCATCGGCTTGAGGATCAGCGCGGTCTCCGGGTCGCGCACCGCCACGCGCACCACATGGCCGGCGGCGGCCAGGCGCTTGACCACGTAGCGGCCAAGGAAGCCGGAGCCGCCGATGACGGTGGCGACGCTGCGTGTTTCCATGGGAGCTCTCCGAGGCAGTGGCTGTGCGCTCTACTTAGGGCGAGCAAGCAAGAAAGTTCTTTTTTGGAAAAAAGAACCAAAAAACTTTTGCTTCCGCTGTCGCGCGCTCGCGGGGACTCCCCGACAGGGAGCAAAAGCTTTTTGCTTCTTTTTCTCGAAAAAGAAGCGCTTGCCTATGCTATCCCCGCCCGCAGTAAATCATGGATGTGCACCAGTCCCACCGGCCGTGTCCCCTCCACCACGAACACGCAGGTGATCCGCGCCTCGTTCATCAGCGCCAGCGCGTGGGCCGCCAGCGCGTCGGCCGCCAGCGTGTACGGCCGCCTACCCATTGCCTCGCGCACCGGTTGGTCAACGAAGCCGGCGCGGAACGCGCGGCGCAGGTCGCCGTCGGTTAGCGCGCCGATCAGGTCGCCGGCCTCGTCCACCACGCCGGCGATGCCGAAGCGCTTGGACGTCATCTCCACGATGGCGTCCGACAGGGTGGCGTCCGCCCGGGTCACCGGCAGGGCGTCGCCGGTGTGCATCAGCGCGCCCACCTGCTTCAGCCGCGCGCCCAGCTTGCCGCCCGGATGGAACTGCTGGAAGTCGCGTGCGGAGAAGCCGCGCTGCTCCAGCAGCAGGATCGCCAGCGCGTCGCCGGCGACCATCTGCATGGTGGTGGACGTGGTAGGCGCCAGTCCGTTCGGGCACGCCTCCTGGCTGACCGGCAGCGTCAGGCAAACGTCGGCGGCCGTGCCCAGGGCGCTCTCCGCCCGCGAGGTGATGGCGATCAGCGGCAGTTTGTAGCGCCGCGTGTAGGTGACGATGTCGGCGAGTTCCGGCGCGTCGCCGGACCAGGACAGCGCCAGCACCACGTCCGTCTCGCGGATCATGCCGAGGTCGCCGTGGCTGGCTTCGGCGGGATGAACGAAGTGGCTGGGCGTGCCGGTGGAGGCCAGCGTCGCCGCGATCTTGCGGCCCACGTGGCCGGACTTGCCCATGCCGGTCACGATGACCGTGCCCGACGCCTCACGAATGATGCCGGCTGCACGCTCGAACGCGCCCCCGAGGCCGTCCTCGACAGCGCGCAGGAGCGTCGCCAGGCCGCGCTGCTCCAGCCCGATGGTCCGGGCGATGCTGGTGTTAGCGTGCTTGGTCAGCAAGGGGCCTCTCCGAAGAGAAGCCTTACTTGCCTGTCTTTCCGCCGCCCTCGCAACCGCTGGCTCAAGATCATGCCGGCAACCCTTCGATCGCCAGGTTACGTCCACTCTACCTGATGTGCACGTAGATGCCCGGGCTGTACACCACAGGCGGCGGGGCATAGTACCGCACGGGAGGAGGTGCGACCACCACCGGCGGCGGGTAATAGCCGCCTGCGTAGCCATGCCAATGGTGATAATACGGCCGTCCTCGGTAGTAACCGTGCCACTCAGCGGCCGCGGGCGCGGCAACCGTAGCGACAGCACAGGTGACGAGCGCGGCAATCTTGCACATCCGGGCAAGTCTGGAACCAAACTCAACGCGAAACATGATACACTCCTGACGGTGACAGATGAGCAGCCTGCAATCGGCTACCCGTTCTGCTGGCGTTGCGACTTGTCGAACACCTGGTCGGCCAACGATCTCTGCGATTGTGGCATGGCAGTGTATAGCGTCTGGAACGAAGCGACGAGCTTCTTCAGCCCGTCCACGTGCGCCTGGGCAAACTGCTCGTAGGTCTGCAAATCCTCCACCGCCGTCATCTGCGTCTTGGACTGGCCGGCCTTGTCGCTCGCCAGCTTCTCCATCGACGCCGCGTTATCGCGCATCACCTGCGCCACCGCCTGCCACTGCGTCTCTTCCGCAGGCGTTATCTTCAGCTCGGTATGCAGCGTGGTGATCCGCTGCTCAATGGTCTCCGCACGCTGCTCGGCACGGTCGGCATGCGCGGCCACGCGTGACGAGCCGTCGCCCGCCTGGGCACCATGCGGGCTCATCATGCTCTGTGCCTGGACAGGCGCGAGCGGCGCCAGCGCCAGAACGGTGCCGACGGCCAATCCGGCCCGCAGCGACGCGCTGAACGATCCCGTGCGAACCATGAACTTCTGGAAATCTGGCATGTCGGTTCCTTTCGCGTTGAACGACCGTTGGTAGGCTCGGCCGGTCTTGTGCGTTCAGAACGCGATGCTGAAACCGTGGTTGCCCAGCAGCGCCGTCGGGTCAGGTGCTGTTGCAATTTGCAAGGCGAGGCCTGCTTTTTTGAAAAGCAGCAAAAAACTTTTATCGCGGCTGTCGCGGACCTGTCTCGAACGGCGCGTCCAAGGGAACAAAACTTTTTGGTTCTTTTTTCAAAAAAGAACCGCTTGCTTACTGTCGCACAATCATCTCCCTAGCCCGATCCAGGTCCGCCGGCGTGTCCACGCCCAACGGCACGTCGTCCACCAGCGCCGCGTCTATGCGCATGCCCGCCTCCAGCGCGCGTAACTGCTCCAGCTTCTCGCGCCGCTCCAGCGGCGAAGGCGGCAACCCCACGAACCGTTCCAGCGCAGCCCGCCGCCACACGTAGAGCCCGATATGATGATACAGTGGCCCTTCTCCCCAGGGCGCCCGCGCGCGGGTGAAATACAGCGCGCGAAACCGTGCAGGGCCGACGGCACTGCCAACCATCTTCACCACGCTGGCAGCCTTCGCCTCGTCATCGTCCGTGATCTGCGCCACCGCCGTGCCGACCGCCACGTCGGGGTCGTCCAGCAGCGCCAGCGTCTGCCGCACCACGCGAGGCGCCAGCGTCGGCAGGTCGCCCTGCAGGTTCACCACTCGGTCGTGTATGCGCTTGGGGTCCACCTGCGCCAAGGCTTCGGCAATTCGGTCGGTGCCGGAAGGATGGTCCGGCCGTGTCAGCACCGCGCGGCCGCCTAGGCGCGTCACGGCCTCGGCGATGCGGGCGTGGTCGGCGGCCACGATCACCTCGCCGATTTCGGCTTCCATCGCACGGCGCCAGACATGGGCGATCATCGGTTCGCCGGCGATGTCGGCGAGGGGCTTGCCGGGAAGACGGGTGGCGGCCAGACGGGCGGGGATCAAAACCAGAGTCAAAGCAAGAATCTCCTTTTTCTGAAGAAAAAGAAGCAAAAAGACTTTTGTTCGGCTGTCGCGGACCTTTCCGGAGACGAATACCCAGGGAACAAAAGTTTTTTGGTTCTTTTTTTCAAAAAAGAACTGCTTTCTTTTTCGTCACCGCATCGTAATCCATCAACCGCCGCATCAACGGCTCGAAATCCCGCAATGCGATCATGTTCGGCCCGTCCGACGGCGCGCGGTCCGGGTCCGGATGCGCCTCGATGAACAACCCTGCCACGCCAACCGCTACCGCCGCCCGCGCCAGCACGGACACGAACTCCCGCTGCCCGCCGGACGAGCTCCCCTGCCCGCCCGGCTGCTGCACCGAATGCGTGGCGTCGAAGATTACCGGCGCGCCGAACGCCGCCATGATCGGCAGCGCGCGGAAGTCGGAGACCAGCGTGTTGTAGCCGAAGCTCGTCCCCCGCTCGGTCACCAGCACCCGGCTGTTGCCCGCGCCGGTCACCTTCCCGATCACGTTCCTCATGTCCCAGGGGGCGAGGAACTGCCCCTTCTTCCCGTTCACCACCCGGCCGGTGCGCGCGGCGGCCACGATCAGGTCGGTCTGCCGGCACAGAAAGGCCGGGATCTGCAGGATGTCGGCCACCTCGGCCACCGGCACGCAGTGCTCGCGCTCGTGCACGTCGGTCAGCACCGGCACACCGAGCCCGGCGCGGATGTCGGCGAAGATCTGCAGCGCGGCGGCCATGCCCACGCCGCGGGCACCCGACGCACTGGTGCGGTTGGCCTTGTCGTAGCTGCTCTTGAAGACGAACCCCATGCCCAGCCTGGCGCACATCTCGGCCAGCGCCTGCGCGCACTCGTGGGCGTGCGCCGCACTCTCGATCTGGCACGGTCCGGCGATCACGCTGAGCGGCGCGTCGTTGGCGAAGCCGACTGCGCCGACGGTGACGCACTTGTCTGGTGGCAGGTCCGGCACGGTAGTGGCCCCAACTCTGTGGCAGCGGACGGACGCCCGGGCCACGCGAGACGCGCGGCGTCCCCCGGTTGCCCAGTCGGCCTGTCTACACCATACCGTCGTCCAGAGAAGCCCCGATGAACCCAGCGCACGCCACCGACGAGCAGGACCCCCGCCTGCTGCAGGGCCGCCTCGAACGCCTGGCCATGGCGGCCGGCGCGCTGATCATGATCGCCATCGTCGGCGTCAGCATCCTCATCGCCCAACGCACCAGCGCCGACGCGGCCGACCTCAAGCGGTCGCTGCTGGTCCGGTCGGAAATCCACGGGCTGATGAACGCCGTCACCAACGCCGAGACCGGCCAGCGCGGCTACCTGCTGACCGGCCGGCCGACCTACCTGGTGCCCTACACCGAGGCTGTCCGTCAGGTGCCCGACCTGCTCGCCAATCTGGACCGCGCACTGGGCGCCATCCCGGACATGCAGCGGTGGCGCGCGGTCGTGCAGGCCAAGATGGCCGAACTGGCCGAAACCGTGCGGCTGGAGCAGGCCGGGCGCCACGACGACGCCATCGCCCTGGTCAAGACCGACCGCGGCCGCCTGGACATGGTCGAAGCACGCGAGATCTCCGGCCGGCTCGTCAGCAGACAGGCCGTCACCGTGGCCGAAGACCTGGCCCACAGCGAAGCCGGTGCCCGGCTGCTGGTCATCGTCGACGCGGTTGCGCTGGTGCAGCTGCTGCTGCTGGCCGGCTTCGTGGCAAGCAGCCTGCGAGGCAGCATCACAGCGCTGAACACCAGCCGGCGGGAGGTGCTGGCCGCCAACATCGAGCTGCAGGCCGGCCGGGACCGCCTGGAACTCGCCGTCGCCGAGCGCACCAGCGAGCTGCTCGACGCCAACGCCGAGGTGCAGCGCTTCGCCTACATCGTCAGCCACGACCTCCGCGCGCCGCTGCTCAACATCATCGGCTTCACCGCCGAGCTGCAGGACGCCACCAACCGGCTCAACCGCTTCGTCTCCGACCACCTCGAGCCGGCCGGCATCACCGTGCCGCGCGAGGTGCGCGAGGCCAGCCAGGACGACCTGCCCGAAGCGATCCGCTTCATCCAGACCAGCACGGCCAAGATGGACCGGCTGATCACCGCGATCCTGCGCCTCTCCCGCGAGGGCCGCCGGGTGCTCACCCCCGAACGGCTGGACATGACGGCCCTGCTCGGCAGCGTCGCCGACAGCGTCCGCCAGCTGGCCGAGGACGCCGGCGCCGAGATCAGCCTGGGCGCGCTGCCGCCGCTGGTCTCCGACCGCATCGCCATCGAGCAGGTATTCTCCAACATCGTCGAGAACGCGCTGAAATACGCCGCCCCCGGCCGCCCTGGCCGCATCCGCATCACCGGCGGCAAGGAGGGCGCCTGGATGCGCTACGACGTGGCCGACAACGGCCGCGGCGTGGCCGAGCGCGATCTCGAGCGCATCTTCGAGCTGTTCCGCCGCGCCGGCAGCCAGGACAGGCCGGGCGAGGGGATCGGCCTGGCCCACGTCCGCGCCCTTCTCAGGCGGCTCGGCGGCACAATCGTTTGCGAAAGCACGCCCGGTGTGGGATCAATTTTCATCGTACGACTGCCGCCGCACTTGGCGTATAGTGCCGAAGGAACGGAATGAACGCGGTGCCAGTCACCATCCTGCTCATCGAGGACGATCCCGGCCACGCCCGGCTGATTGAGAAGAACGTCCGCCGCGCAGGGGTGGCCAACGAGATCACCCACAAGCTCGACGGCACCACCGCGCTCGACTTCCTGTTCGGCCGCGGCGAGACGGTGAAGTCCGACCCGATGCTGGTCCTGCTGGACCTGAACCTGCCGGACATGAGCGGCACCGACATCCTCGCGCGCCTCAAGGTCGACCCGGTGCTCAAGCGCATGCCGGTGATCGTGCTAACCACCACCGACGACAAGACCGAGATCCAGCGCTGCTACGATTTGGGCTGCAACGTCTACATCACCAAGCCGGTGGAGTACGAGGGTTTCGCCAGCGCCATACGCCAGCTCGGCCTGTTCCTGACCGTGATGCAAGTGCCCCAGACGGCCTGACAGGCTGGCACACCGCCGAATGGACAACAGAGCCGATGGCTGAACCGCAGGCCACACCGCACGTGCTCTACATCGACGACGATCCCGGGATCGCCCGGCTGGTGCAGCGTCACATGCAGCGCGCCGGCTTCACGGTGACGCTCGCCGCCAACGGTGCCGAGGGCCTGGCCTTGGCCAAGTCCGGTCGGTTCGACGCGATCGGGCTGGACCACTACATGCCCGGCCAGGACGGGCTGGAGGTGCTGGGCGCGTTGCGCGCGCTGCCCGACCCGCCGCCGGTGATCTTCGTGACCGGCGCCGAGGAGCCGCGCATCGCGGTGACCGCGCTGAAGAACGGCGCGGCCGACTACGTGGTCAAGGACGTGCACGGCACCTTCATCGAGCTGCTCGGCGCCAGCGTCTCCCAGGAGATGCCCCGTGCGAGGTGGCAGCGCGAGCGCGACGCCGCCGAGCGCGAGGTGCATGAGAGCCGCGACCGGCTGGCCGCACTCGCAGCCCAGCAGGCCATCCTGCTCCGCGAGGTGAACCACCGCGGCGCCAACTCGCTGCAGCTGATCACCTCGCTGATCGAGATGCAGGCGCGCCGGGTGGCCGACCCGGCGGCGCGCCTGATGCTGCGCCAGGCGGCCGAACGGGTGGAGGCGGTGACCCTGGTGCACCGCCGCCTCTACACCGGCGACAACGTCGAGTTCGTCGAGATGGACGCCTACCTCATCGGCCTGGTCGACGAGCTGGAGCGCGCGACGCACGGCGCGGAAGCCGGGCCGGCCCTGCCCGCCCAGCGCCGGATCGAGCTCACCGCCGACCCGATCCGGGTGGAGACCGACAAGGCGGTGCCGATCGGCCTGATGGTCAACGAGCTGGTGACCAACGCGCTGAAATACGCCTACCCGAAGGACGTGCCCGGCCAGGTGCGGGTGGAGCTGCGGCAGGATGCTGCCGGGTTGCGCCTGGTGGTGGAGGATGACGGGGTGGGCTACCCGGACCAGGACGCGGCGCCGCGGGGCAGCGGGCTTGGCTCGCTGATCGTCGGCTCGATGGCGCAGAGCCTGCGGGCGACGGTGGAGCTGGACCGGGCGCATCGGGGGACGCGTTTTGTCGTGCAGCTCGGAGTCTAAAGGAAGCGGTTCTTTTTTGAAAAGAACCAAAAACCTTTTGTTCCCTGGGCACCCGCCTGTGGATGGGTCCGCGACAGCCGGACAAAAGTCTTTTTGCTTCTTTTTCTTCAGAAAAAGAAGGCCTTGCTTGCTGTGATCGACGTCGTTTCCCTCTGCCAGGCCCTGCTCCGCTTCCCCTCCGTCACCCCCGCCGACCACGGCCTGCAAGCCATGCTTGCCGCCGAGCTCGAAACGCTGGGCTTCCAGGTCTGGCACCTTCCCTTCGGCGAGGTCCGCAACCTGTTCGCCCGCAGAGGCACCGCCGCCCCGCATGTCTGCTTCGCCGGCCACACCGACGTGGTGCCGCCCGGCCCTGGCTGGCGGTACGACCCGTTCGGCGCAGACCTGCACGACGGCCGCCTCTACGGCCGCGGCGCCTGCGACATGAAGGGCGCCGTCGCCGCCTTCGTCGCGGCCGCCGCGCGCCACGGCGAGCCGAACGGCTCGATCAGCCTGCTGATCACCGGCGACGAGGAGGGCCCCGCCACAGACGGCACCGTGCGCGTGCTCGCGTGGATGGCCGAGCACGGCCACGTGCCCGATGCCTGCATCGTGGGCGAGCCCACCAACCCCGCCTGTCTGGGCGAGATGGTCAAGATCGGCCGCCGCGGCAGCCTCAACGCCAGCATCACAGCGCGCGGGGTGCAGGGCCACGTAGCCTACCCGCACCGCGCCGCCAACCCGATCCACCAGCTCGTCGCAGCACTGGCGGAGTTGACCAGCCACGTCCTGGACACCGGCACGGCGCGGTTCGAGCCGTCCTGCCTGCAGGTCACCTCGGTGGACGTGGGCAACCCTGCCCGCAACGTGATCCCGGCCGAGGCCACCGCGCGCCTCAACATTCGCTTCAACGACCGCCACACCGGTGCCGGCCTGGCCGACTGGGTGGCCGGGGTAGCTGCCCGCCACTGCGCCCACGCCACGGTGGATACGGCGATCAGCGGCGAGGCCTTCCTGACCGGCGGCGCGTTGGGCGCCCGGCTGGCCGGCATCGTCGCGCGCGTCACCGGCTGCACCCCGACGCTGGACACCGGCGGCGGCACCTCGGACGCGCGCTTCATCGCCCGCTACGCGCCGGTGGCCGAGTTCGGGCTGGTGGGTGCCACCATACACCAGGCCGACGAGCACGTGGCGGTGGCAGACCTGCTCGCACTCACCGATATCTACGCGGAGATGCTGAAGGATCTGCTGGCATGAGCGAAAAGGCGACGGCCCAGCCAGGCCGTCCGAGACGGCCGAACGGCCGCGTGGTGCTGGGCCTGCTGCTGATCGGCACCGGGCGCGTCGCCGGCTTTGCCCAGTTCGGCGCCAGCACGGAGGCGTTCCTGGCCAGCCTGGCCCCCTGCCTGGGGCTGCTGATCGTGCTCGCCGGCACGCTGGCCTGGGCGGGGCACCCCGGCAGCGGCCTGGCCCTGTTCCTCAACACGCTGTGCAGCCTGCTCGCCCCCTGCGTCATCGGCGATGTGTTCTGCCGCCTGTGGGACCGCCGGCAGAACTGGGCGCTCTACGCCAACGTACTCAACTGCGCGCAATGGCTGATGCTGGCGGTGCTGATCCTGCTGGTCTCGGCGGCAAGCTTCGCAGTCAGGCTGGGCGTCTCGCTGCAGCAGGCGACCGACATCGCGGCGCCGGTGCTGGCGGTCTACGTCGCGTGGTTCCACTGGTTCGCGGCTCGCCATGCGCTGCAGCTCTCCCGGGCGCGTGCGCTGGTCGTCATGCTTGCCGTGGTGTTCGGCACCACCGCCCTGCTCTACGGCCCCGCCTACGTCGCCGGCGAGCGCAGCCCGCAGACGGCCACCGGCACCCAGGCTTCGCCACACGGGGGCGCACGCTGACCCCGCATGGCAATCCGTCAAGCCCAGCCAAAGGAAATTTGAGGAAGCACCGGGCCGCAACCACGGCGCTGACCAATCGCTACCCGCACGCACGAGACCACGTGCTGTTCAAAGGGAGCAGGCAATGCCGCAGTTCGACGCAACCATCAAGCACATCAAGGACGGCGTGAAGAGCATGACCGTGAGCGCCGCGGTCAAGAACATCGAAGGCTGGGAAGCCACGCTCGAGAAGCTCGAGGCGCCCGGCGTCAAGACCATCATCAAGGACCTGGAGTCGCTGAAGAAGCACCTGCACGCCAAGGAACTCGACGGCGAGGCGATCCGCAAGCTGGTCGTCAAGCTCGGCAAGGAAACCACATCTTTGGCCGGCAAGGCCGAGGGTAAGAACAGCGAGAAGGTGCGCGCGCTTGGCGAGGCACTGACTGAAGCGGCTGAGAAGGAGGAGGTTGAGGCGAAGTAAGCAAGCGGTTCTTTTTTGGAAAGAAGAACCAAAAAACTTTTGCTCTCTTTGGTGCGGCTGTTGAACGGTCGTGACCTTGGGACCAGAAGTTTTTGGTCTCGCTTCAGTGTCTGATCGGCCTGGCGTGCCGTCTGGCGTAGTTTCGAGCTCGTCAGATAGGCGCCAGGCCGCATCTAAGCGGGCAGTCACTCGACCGGGCGACTCTTCCACCTTTCTGCCGCTTTCTCGTCCGACACCCTCGCGCCCACCCAGACGTCCTCGCCGTACGCCAGATGCTCCTTCTTCCAGAACGGCGCATCGGTCTTCAGCCAGTCGATCAGGAACGCGGTGCCATCAAGCGCCGCCTGCCGGTGCGACGCGGCCGTCACAACCAGCACGATCCCCTCCCCAGGAACCAACGTTCCGAACCGGTGTATGACGGTGCATCCCAGCAGCTGGAACCGCGCAACCGCGTCCTGCGCGATGCGCTCCAGTGCGGTCTGCGTCATGCCCGGATAATGTTCCAGGGTCAGCGCGGTAATCGGCCGGTGCCGGTCGCTGCGCACCACGCCGACGAAGTTGGCCAGCGCTCCGGCGCCGGTGCAGCCGTCCCGCAACCGCTCGTACTCCGCGCCGACGTCGAACGGTTCTGCCTGCACCAGCACCCGCAGCATGTCAGCCTCCCGTCACCGGCGGGAAAAACGCAACCTCGTCGCCGGGCGCTACCGGCGTGTCCTGGGTCGCGAACACCTGGTTGACGGCGGCACGCACCAGCCCGGGTGCCTCGAACGCCTCCCGGTGCCGCGGGCTGCGTGCCGAGAGCAGCGTGCGCAGGCCGCCCACCGTGCCAACGCCGTCGGGAAGTGCCAGGGTCTCTTCGGCCACGCCGGTGCGTTCGCGTAGCCAGGCGAAGTAGAGGATGGTGACCGGCTTCTGCTGCATGCGGGGAAGATAGGGGCAGGAGGCAGGCAAGGCCGGCTTTTTTGAAGGAAAGCCGCAAAAATGTTCGGCCGGCTGTCGCGGGGAGGCGCGGCCCGCGGGCCGCAGGGTGTAGAGAAGCGGCATGCGGTATGCCGATGTTGCCCTATTTCTGATACCTGCGGGCCTGGCGCTTGCCTGGCTGTTCGGGGTGCGGGGGCTCAGCCGGCGCGGGGTGCTCGCGATCCTGCTGTTGCTGGCGGGGCTTGGCGGCACGCTGCTCCTGCTCGGCAACGAACGCAGCTTCAACGGCCGCTACGTGCCGGCGCACCTCCAAGGCGACAGCGTTGTGCCAGGGCACGCGACGTGAGAGGCAAGCTAACGCGCGCAGTCCAGCGGTCGCGAAGTTTCCCCCAACGCACCCCCAAGGAAGCAAAAGTTTCTTGGTTCTTTCTTTTAAAAAAGAACCGCTTGCCTTTGCTGACCACTTACGCCGCAGACCGAGCCGCGTGACCAGCCTTCAGCACCTCCTGGCCGACTCCGCTTTAGCGCCGATCCTGACCGCCCTGCCGCGGGCCCGCCTGGTCGGCGGCTGCGTGCGCGACACGCTGGCCGGTCTCCCCGTCGCCGACATCGACCTCGCCACCCCGGACCCGCCGGAGCAGGCTTTGCGCGCGCTGCAGGCCGCCGGCCTGCGGGTGATCCCGACCGGCCTGGCACACGGCACACTCACCGCCATCAGCCAGGGCCGCCCCTTCGAAGTCACCACGCTGCGCCGCGACGAGGAGACCGACGGCCGCCACGCCCGCGTCGCCTGGACCGACAGCTTCGAGGAGGACGCCGCCCGCCGCGACTTCACCATCAACGCCATGTCGCTGGACCGCATCGGCACGCTGCACGATCCGTTCGGCGGCCAGGCCGACCTTACCGCCCGCCGCGTCCGCTTCGTGGGCGAGCCAGCACAGCGCATCGCCGAGGACTACCTGCGCATCCTTCGCTTCTTCCGCTTCTACGCCCGCTACGCCGCCGGCCCGCCTGACGCCGCCGCCGCCGCCGCCATCGCTGCGGCCACGCACGGCCTGGCCCGCCTTTCCGCCGAGCGCGTGTGGAGCGAGCTCAAGCGCATCCTCGCGACCCGACAGCCGCTCGAGGCCGTCACGCTGATGCACCGCCTCGGCGTGCTGGCCGCCGTGCTGCCGGAGGCCTGCGACACCGCCCGCCTTGGCCGCCTGGTGGCCGCCGGAGCCCCGCCCGACCCGATCCTGCGCTTGGCCGCCCTGCTGACCGGCGACCCGGCGCCGCTAGCCGGCCGCCTGCGCCTCTCCGTGGCCGAACGCGAGCAGCTGCAGGCGCTCATCCAGCCGCCCACACCGCACCCGGACGACGACGACGCTACGCTGCGGCGCCTGCTGGCCGATACCCCGCGGGAGGTGCTGGCCGGCCGAACCTGGCTCGCCGGCGGCTCCGACGCCTTGCGCCGGCGCCTCGCCCAGGGGCGCCCCAGCTTCCCCCTGCAGGGCAAGCACGCACTCGCGCTCGGCGCCCGGCCGGGGCCGTTGGTGGGGGACGCGCTGCGCCAAGTGCGCGACTGGTGGTTGCAGGGCGGGTGCGTTGCCGACGAGGCAGCTTGCCTGGCTCGGTTGAGGGAGGTGCTCTGCGGCTGAAGAAAGGAAGCAAGCAGTTCTTCTGAAAACAGAACCAAAAACTTTTACTCCGCTGTCGCGCGCTCGCCGGACAGAACCGCGACAGCGGACGCAAAAAGCTTTTTGCTTCTTTTTTTCGAAAAAGAAGATTCTTGCTTCCTCGCTTGCCACACCGCTCACGAAATCGTTCCCGCCCGCTAGTCCAGCCCCCGCCTTTCCCGTATGACGCGCAAAGGTTAGGCCCGGAGAACAACGTCTTGCGCATCGCGATGATTGGCGGCGGCTATGTCGGTCTCGTCTCTGGCGCCTGCTTCGCGGAGCTGGGCAACGAGGTCGCCGTGGTCGAGGTGGACGCGGCCAAGCTCGCCAGCCTGCGCGAGGGCGGCATCCCCATCTACGAGCCGGGTCTGCAACCCCTGGTGGCGGACAACGTGCGCACCGGCCGGCTCACCTTCGGCGACGACATCGCCGCGGCCGTGGCCGGCGCGGACGCGGTGTTCATCGCTGTGGGCACCCCCACCCGCCGCGGCGACGGCCACGCCGACCTTTCCTACGTGTTCGCCGCCGTCGAGCAGGTGGCCCGCGTGCTGACCGGCTACACCGTCATCGTCACCAAATCGACGGTGCCCGTCGGCACCGGCCGCCGTATCAAGGAAATCCTGGCCAGCGTGCGGCCGGACCTGACGGTGGACGTGGCGTCCAACCCCGAATTCCTGCGCGAGGGCAGCGCCATCCCCGACTTCATGCGGCCGGACCGCGTGGTGATCGGGGTGGAGACCGACCGGGCGCGGGAGGTGCTGCGCCAGCTCTACCGCCCGCTCTACCTCATCGAGGCGCCGATCCTGTTCACCAACCTCGAGACCGCCGAGCTGGTGAAATACGCGGCGAACTCCTTCCTGGCGATGAAGGTCACCTTCATCAACGAGATGGCCGACATCTGCGAGCGTGCCGGCGCCGACGTGCACGACGTGGCGCGCGGCATCGGGCTGGACGGCCGCATCGGCCGCAAATTCCTTCACCCCGGCCCGGGCTTCGGCGGCTCCTGCTTCCCCAAGGACACGCTGGCGATGGTGCGCATCGCCCAGGACCACGGCACGCCGAGCCGGCTGATCGAGGCGGTGGTCGCCGTCAACGACGCGCGCAAAGCCAGCATGGCGGCGCGCGTGATCCAGGCCGCCGGCGGCTCGGTGCGCGGCCGCACGGTGGCCATCTTCGGCCTGACCTTCAAGCCGGAGACCGACGACATGCGCGACGCGCCGAGCATCCCCATCGTCGGCCGCCTGGCCGAGGACGGCGCCCACATCCGCGCCTTCGACCCCGCCGGCATGGAGCAGGCGCGCCCGATGCTGCCGCCTGGCGTCACCTACTGCCGCGACGCGATGGACGCCGCCCAGGGGGCCGACCTGCTGGTGGTGGTGACCGAATGGAACGAGTTCCGCGCCATCGCCCCCGAACGCCTGCGCGAGGCGATGCGCGGCGACCTGGTGGTCGACCTGCGCAACATGTACGAAAGGGCGAGCATGATCGCCGCCGGCTTCCGCTACCAGAGCATCGGCAGGCCTTGATGGCGCCTGGCTTGCCGCGTCTGCTCGCCCGCTTCGTCTGCCTTCTCGCCTGCCTCGCGGCCGCGCCGGCCCGCGCCCAGGACGTGTTACCGCATTACGGCACGCTAGCGGCCGAGCCGGACCCGCGCGACTTCGTCAGCCGGGCGGACACGCAGCTGAACCTGCTGGGCAACCTGCTGCGGTTCGGCGGCGTGGACGTCACCTGGCTCGGCGTGCGGCAGGACGGCCACGCCGCGCCGCGCCGGCCGACGCCCTACGAGGTGCGCGACGCGCTGGCCACCGCCAACGCGCTGGGTGCCACCGTGGTCAGGGTCCCGGGGCTGGCGTCCACCGCCGGCTGTCCGCTCTGCCTGGAAACCTCGCCCGGCCAGTTCAACCCCGAAGTCTTCGCGCAGATCGACCTGGTGCTGAACGTGGCGCACGATCTTGGCCTGAAGGTCGTCATACCGCTCGCCGACAGCGGGGCGGACTGCGCCGGCGCTGGCGCTACCGGAGTGATCTGCGCTCTGGGCCGCACGCAGGGTGCTGCCGGCCGCGCCGCCTTCTTCACCGATGCCGGGCTGCGCGCCGCCTTCGCCCGCCGGGTGCTGGCCATCATCGGCCACGCCAACGCCACCACCGGCACCTCCTACCGCAACGATCCCACGATCCTCGCCTGGGAGGATTGCGACGCCTGCGCCGCCGGCGGTGACGACCGTGCCGTCTCCGCCTGGTCCGAACAGCTCGCCCAGGCAATCAAGGGCGAGGACACGCGCCACCTCTACGAGGCAGGCGGCTTTGCCGGCCGCATCGGCGCCGCCGCGCGCGCGCCCGTGGATGCGGCGCTGTACGCAACGCCGCACGCCGACATCGTCGGCGACCGGCTGACGGTGACCGGCGACCCTGCGGCGACACGCACGCTGGTGGAAGGGACGGTGGCGCTGGTGGGCAAATCGGGCCGCGCCTACGTGCTGGACGGCTTCGGGTGGTCGCCGTCCGTGTGGAAGACCGAGGCCGACCTGGAAGGCTGGCTCGACGACCTGTCCAGGGCGCGCGACCTGTCCGGCGCGATCGCCTGTTGCCTGCAGTCGCACGCCGACCAGGGCGGGGTTCTGCCGCCGCAGCCGCCAAACGCTCCCGGCGAGGCCGCGCTCTACTTCCCCGGCCTGACCACGGCGGATGCCGACCTGGAGACCATGCGCCTGCGCGGCCGTGCCCTGCGCCGCTTCAACTTCGCCATGGCGGAGCAGACCTTGGCGCCGTCCTACCTGCTGCCGCCGCAGCCCGAGATACTGGGCGTGGCACATGGGCGCGTGGCGTGGCGCGGTGCCGCCGGGGCGGCGGACTACACGATCGAGCGTGCGGCAGATCCCGGGGCGCCAGGCGGCTGGGAGGTGGTCTGCCCGGCCGACTGCGACAAAGCCGGAACCGACGTGTGGCAGGACCCGATCCCAGTGTCAGGCCAGGTATGGTATCGGGTGATGCCGTTGAACATCAACGGGCACCATGCTTATCCGTCGGAGCCGATGCAGCAAAAGTAAGCAAGCGGTTCTTTTTCGAAAAAAAGAACCAAAAAACTTCCGACTCCGCTTCGCGCGCTCGCCGGAAAAAACCGCGACAGCCGCGATAAAAGCTTTTTGCTTCTTTTTCTCGAAAAAGAAGCGCTTGCTTACTTGCCCAAACTCTCCCGCAACACCTCGACCCGCCGCACCAACGCCCGCCGCGCCTTGCCCGCGTCGCCCGACAACCGGACCAGGCTGCCAATCTGCCCCGGCCGCAACAGAACCGAACCCGCCAGCCGCAGAAACCCGATCCCCCCCGAGCGGTCGAGCGCGGCCACCGCCGCCGCTGGCAGGTCCCGGTCCGCCGGGTCGCACACCGCGCGCAACACCCCGTAGGGCCCCAG
>CAXUIR010000009.1:0-5866 GCA_964251005.1 uncultured Acetobacteraceae bacterium
CTGCAACGCGGAGTCGTCGCGACGCAGCGGCGCCGGCAGATCGGCCACCGCAGACCCGAAGGCGCGGCCCAGGCGCGCGGGCGCCGGGGCCTCCGGCTCGAACCGCCCAGGCGCGGTCACCCGCGCCTGGCCCATGATGCGGCCGGTAGCGTCCACCGCCAGGCTGCCCACCACCACGCCGTTGAACAGCATGCGGCGGCGCGCGGCCATCACCCCGCCCTGCAGCGGCACCACGCGGTTGCCGTCGAGGGCGAGGCGACCGACGGGCGCGCTGTCGGTGACCGACGGGCGGCCGGGGTAGAGGCTGAGGATGTCGCCGTTCTCCAGCATCAGCGGCGTCGCACCCAGTTCCTGGGCGAGTGCGGCGTGGGCGGAGAGGTGGCGCCACTCGCCATGCACCGGGACGGCGTATTGCGGGCGCACCAGGCGGTAGAGGCGGCGCAGCTCGTCGCGCGCGGGGTGGCCGCTGACGTGGACCATGTGGTCGTCATCGGTCATCACGCGGACGCCGCGGCGGACGAGGTTGTCCTGCACCGCGCCGATGGCTTTCTCGTTGCCGGGTATCATTCGGCTGGAGAAGATCACCGTGTCGCCCTCGCCCAGGGCGATGTTGGGGTGAGTGTCCGCGGCGACCCGGGCCAGCGCGCTGCGGGCCTCGCCCTGGCTGCCGGTGATCAGGATCAGTAGGTTGCCGTCGGGGACGTCGTTGGCCGCGTCCTCGCTGACGAATTGCGGGATGGTGCTGAGGTAGCCGGTCTCGCGCGCGGCCGTCTCCAGGTTGCGCAAGCTGCGGCCGACGAGCGCCACGGAACGCCCGCAATCGCGCGCGGCGACGGCCACGCTTTCCACGCGGGCGACGTTGCTGGCGAAGCAGGTGACCGCGATGCGGCCCTCGATCGACTTGATCAGGGTGGCGAGCGAGCGGCGGACGTCGCCTTCCGAGCCGGAATGGCCTTCCACCAGCGCGTTGGTGCTGTCGCAGACCATCGCCAGCACGCCTTCGTCGCCCAGCGCGGAGAACGCGGCTTCATCCGTGGGCGGGCCCACCAGCGGGTGCGGGTCCAGCTTCCAGTCGCCGGTGTGCACCACGGTGCCGTAGGGCGTGCGGATGGCCAGCGCCTGGGCTTCCGGGGTGGAGTGGGCAACGCGGAGGAACTGCAGGCGGAACGGCCCGAGCTCGAATGACCCGCCGGGCGGGATCACGTGCAGCCGCACCTCGTTGACCAAATGCGCCTCGGTCAGCTTGCGGCGCAGCACCGCGGCGGTGAACGGGGTGGCGTAGACCGGGCAGCGCAGCTGGCGCCAGAGGTGGGCGACGGCACCCACGTGGTCCTCGTGCGCGTGAGTGATGACCAGGCCCAGCAGCTTGTCACGCCGCTCGGCGATGTAGGCGGGGTCCGCCATGATCACGTCGGCTTCAGGCAGCTCGTTACCGCCGAAGCCGATGCCGCAGTCGACGGCGAGGTATTGTCCGTCGCATCTGTACAGGTTGAGGTTCATGCCAATCTCGCCCGTCCCGCCCAAGGGCAGGAAGGCGAGGTCGCCGGTTGTTGCGTCCATTATTTGCCTTTACTCAACTTCCGTTATTCTGGTGGCGTTCAAATCAAAAGGGGCACGTGTCAATCTGGGAGCGGGGTTGCGCTCCGCCAGCAGGCGTAGGCCGTCGAGCGTCAAATCGGGGTCGATCCGGTCGAAAATGGTGGTGCCTTCAGCGAACAGCGGGGCCAGGCCGCCGGTGGCGACGATCTTGGCCGGCGTGTCGAGCTCACGGCGAATTCGGGTAACCAGGCCTTCGACCAGACCGATGTAGCCCCAGTACACGCCTGACTGCATCGCCGCAACAGTGCCGGTGCCGATGACCGCCTGCGGCCGGCCGATGCCGATGCGCGGCAGGCGGGCGGCGGCCTGGTGTAGCGCCTCGATGGAGAGGTTGATGCCCGGCGCGATGGCGCCGCCCAGGTAGGCGCCGTCCTGGCCCACCACGTCGAAGGTGGTGGCGGTGCCGAAGTCGATGATGATCAACGGCGCTGCGAAGTGGCGGTAGGCGGCCAGCGCGTTGAGCAGGCGGTCTGCGCCGACGTCCTCGGGGTTGTCCACGCGGATTTCGAAGCCCCAGTCGAGCGTGGAGCGGGCGACCAGGGGTTCGACGTTGAACCATTCCCGGCACAGCCGGCGCAGATGGTAGAGGGCGGCGGGAACCACGGTGCCGATAACGGCGGCGCTGACCAGTTCCGGTGCCAGGCGAGAGTGGGTGAGCAGGGTGAGCAGCCAGACGGCGTACTCGTCGCTGGTGCGCTGCGGCTCGGTGGCGATGCGCCAGATGCCGGCCCAGCGGGTGCCGTCGTGGACGGCGAAGACGACGTTGGTGTTGCCGGCGTCTACGACTAGGAGCACAGGAAGCTCACGTAGGTAAGGCAAGGCAAGCGGTTCTTCTTTGAAAAAAAGAACCAAAAGACTTTTGTTCCCTTGCGTACGCGCTGAGGGACGCACCGCGACAGCCGTAGCAAGAGCTTTTTGCTGCTTTTTTTCAAAAAAGCAGGCCTTGCTTTGCCGCAACAACTTCGCCGCTCCTGATCGGAGTAGCATGTCCGGCGAGCAGCAGTTCACCGGCATCCGTCAGGCCGGCAAAGGCGCCGGTCACCCGGCGATGCGGCAACTGCACCTCCATCATCGTGCCGAGCTGATGGGCGCGGTCCAGCCATGCGTCGCGCAAGGCAGTGTCCGTCGTATCAAACAGAGCCTCGAGTCTGCGGAGCACCGCCGCTGCCCCCTGTCGTGCGGTGGGCGCAGGTGGCGGCAGGTGGGCGGCTTCGCGGTCCGGGAGGTGAGGCGCGGCGCGTAGGTTGGCGCCCATGCCGATGACGACCCAGGCGACCGCACCGGCAACCACCTCGCTGTCGATCAGGATGCCGGCCAGCTTGGCGCCGTGCAGCAGCACGTCGTTCGGCCATTTCAGCGTCAGGCCGTCCGTGTGCGCGGAGAGAGCGTCGTGCAAGGCGATGCCGGCCATCAACGCCCAGCGGCCGGGCTCCGGCATCGTGTTTGCCGGACGAAGCAGGACGGAGAGGTTGAGGTTGCCGTCCGGCGCCACCCAGGCACGGCCACCCCTGCCCCGGCCGGCTGTTTGGCAAGTGGCCAAGATGGAGAGCCGGCCTGGGTCGCCGGCGCGGGCGGCGGCGATGGCCTCGTCCTGCGTGGAGGCGAGCGTCTCGTGCGTGTGCAGCCGCCAGCTAGGCGGCGCGTCCGCTGTCACCCGAACAGGGCCTTGGCCGCTTGGCTGGCAGCACCCACGAACGGCGCCGGGAAGGCGAAGAAGACCAGGGTGAACGCGCCGGTGGCCAGCGCCACGAAGGAGAGCGATCCGGACCGCGCGTCGAACGCGGCTTCCGACGGGTCGAAGAACATCACCTTGATGACGCGCAGGTAGTAGAACAGGGCGACGACGCTGGTCAGCACGCCGATGATGGCGAGCGTCCACATGCCGGCGTTGACCGCCGCCTCGAAGACGAAAAATTTGCCGAAGAAGCCGGCCATCGGCGGCACGCCCGCCATGCTCAGCATGAAGATGGCCATCAGCGTGGCCAGCGTGAGGTCGTTCTTCGCCAGACCGCCGAGGTCGCTGATCTTCTCTGCGGCGAGGCCGCGGCGGCGCATGGCGATGATGCAGGCGAACACGCCGGCCGACATCACCACGTAGGTGAGCAGGTAGACCAGCACGCCGCGCACGCCCGTCTCGGTACCCGCAGCCAGGCCGATCAGCGCGTAGCCCATGTGGCCGATCGACGAGTACGCCATCAGCCGTTTGATGTTGGTCTGCGCGATGGCGGCGAAGCTGCCCAGCAGCATGGACGCGATGGCGACCAGCACGATGATCGGCTGCCACTGGATGGCGACGTGGCCGAACGGGCCGAACATCACCCGCAGCAGCACGACGAACGGGGCCACTTTGGGCGCCGTGCTCATGAACGCGGTGACGGAGGTGGGCGCGCCCTCGTAGACGTCCGGAGTCCACATGTGGAACGGCACGGCGGAGAGTTTGAAGGCAAGGCCTGCGATGATGAAGGCGATGCCGACGATCAGGCCGGTGGAGACGCCGGTGGGGTCGGTGACGGCCTGCGCGATGTGGGCGAAGTCCATCGCGCCGGAGAAGCCGTAAGTGAGCGAGATGCCGTAGAGCAGCAGCCCGGAAGCGAGCGCGCTGAGGACGAAGTATTTCAGGCCCGCTTCGGACGAGCGCAGCTCGTCGCGTGCGAAAGCGGCCAACACGTAGATGGCGAGGGACTGCAGCTCGAGCCCCATGTAGAGCGTCATCAGGTTGTTGGCTGACGCCATCACCATCATGCCGACGGTGCTGAGCAGCATCAGCACCGGGAACTCAAAACGGCTGATGTCCTGGTGGCGGTTGTAGTCCAGCGAGAGAATGGCGCAGAGCCCGGTTGAGCCGAGGATCAGCAGCTTACTGAACTTGGAAAACGCATCGCTGACGAACAGGCCGTCGAAGCCCACGGCGGTTCGCGTGCCGACGACGAGCACGCCGGTGACCAGGCAGGCGGCCAGCGCGGCCATGGTGCAGGCGACCATAGTGTCGCGTTTCTGCAAGACGCCGCCGACAAGGATGGCCATGGCGCTGACGGCCAGCACGATTTCCGGTAAAGCCAGCGACCAGTTCATCGTGCGCCTCCTGCAAGCGGCGCGGCAGGGACTGGCTGCACCACCGACATTGTGTGTGCCGTTTGGTAGGGCGCCGCAGCCAGCGCTGCGTGTACCGATTGGGCGGACTGCACCGCGTGTCCGGCGTGCGCGAGCGCGGCCGCTAGCGTCAGTTGCTGGGCGTGTGCGCCCTGGGCGAGTTTTGCGGCGTGTGCGGCGACGTTCATCGCCTCGGCGTGATGGTCCACCATGGCGGAGACGCTGGCGGCGAAGTAGCCGGTGAAGCTGCTGGGATAGATGCCGAGCCAGAGCGTGAGTATTGCAAGTGGCGCGAAGATGGCTGCCTCGCGCGGCGAAAGATCGAGGATGTCACGAAGGTCGGCGCGGACGATCTTGCCGAATATCACGCAGCGGTAGAGGTATAGCATGTAGGCGGCGCCAAGCACCATGCCGAAGCTGCCGAGCAGCGCCAGCCAGATGCTGACCTGAAAAGCGCCAACCAGGACGAGGAACTCGCCGACGAAGCCCGAGGTGCCGGGCAGGCCGATCGACGCCATGGTGAACAGCATGAAGACGAAGGCGTAGACCGGCATGCGGTCGGCGAGCCCACCGTAGCGCGCGATCTCGCGCGTGTGCATGCGGTCATAGATGACGCCGACGCAGAGGAAGAGTGCCGCCGAGACCACGCCGTGCGAGATCATCTGGAACAGCGCGCCGTCGATGCCCTGGATGTTGAAGGTGAAGATCCCGATGACGACGACGCCCATGTGGGCGATAGACGAGTACGCGATCAGCTTCTTCATGTCCTCCTGGGCGAGCGCCACCAGCGACGTGTAGATCACCGCGATGACACCCAACGCGAACATCAGCGGCGCGAAATGCGCTGAGGCGACCGGAAGCATCGGCACTGCAAAACGCAGGAAGCCGTAACCGCCCATCTTCAGCAGCACGCCGGCGAGGATGACGGAGCCTGCGGTGGGCGCTTCCACGTGCGCGTCCGGCAGCCAGGTGTGCACCGGCCACATCGGGACCTTGACTGCAAACGAAGCGAAGAACGCCAGGAACAGCCAGTACTGCGCACCGGCGCTGAACGGCGTGTGGGTGAGCACGGTGATGTCCGTGGTGCCCGCCTGGTGCCACATGGCGAGCAGCGCCAACAGCATCAGCACCGAGCCGGCGAAGGTGTAGAGGAAGAATTTCAGCGACGCGTAGCCGC
>CAXUIR010000009.1:5876-11533 GCA_964251005.1 uncultured Acetobacteraceae bacterium
CACGCGGCGCGGACCGCCCCACACGCCGATGATGAGGTACATCGGGATCAGCACGCCCTCGAAGAAGACGTAGAACAGCAGGAAGTCGGCGGCCGAGAACATGCCGACCATCATGGTCTCGAGGATGAGGAAGGCGGCCATGTACTCGCGCACGCGCATTTTCACGCTGTCCCAGCTGGCCAGGATGCAGATCGGCGTGAGCGCGGTGGAGAGCAGCACGAACAGGACGGAAATGCCGTCTACGCCCATGCGATAGCCGACACCATAGGCCGGCAGCCAGTCGGCAGATTCGGTAAACTGGTAGCTGGACTCTCGCAAGTCGAACCGCGTCCACAGTACGAGCGAGATGAGGAAGATGATGAGGCTGGTCCACAGCGCGGTCCAGCGGGCGTTCTGGGCGACCGCCTGCTCGTCGCCACGCAACGTCATCAGGATTGCTACGCCGAGCAGCGGCAGGAACGTGATGAGCGAGAGGATGGGGAAGCCGGCGGCGTTGCTGTCCGTCACGTCAGGTCACCGCACGAGGAGGAAAACGCTGACCATGACCACGAGGCCGATCAGCATGGTAAAGGCGTAGACTGCGATCGAACCGGTCTGGATGCGCACCACCTGGACGGAACCGCCTTCCGCCATGCTGGCGAGGCCGTTCGGCACGCCATCGATGATCTGCGCGTCGCCAACCTGCCACAGCTCGCGCGCCAGCCACATGGACGGACGGACGAACAGAAAGTCGTACAGCTCGTCGAAATACCACTTGTTGAGCAGGAAGCGATAGACCACCGGGAACGTTGCGGCCAAGCGCACCGGCAGTTGCGGACGCATGACGTAGAAGAGGTAGGCGAGCACCAGGCCGAGCACGCCGGTGGCGGTCGGCAATATACCAATCAGGAACGGCGTTCGTTCGACCTGCTGCAGAACGTGATTGTTGGGGCCGTTGAAGATGGCGCCCTGCCAGAAGGCGGCGTTGTGGTCGCCGATGAAGATCGCGTGCAGCAGCCAACCAGCAAAAATCGCGCCGATCGAAAGCAGCATCAGCGGCGCGGTCATGCTGAGCGGGCTTTCGTGCACGTGCTCCATCACGTGGTGATCGGCGCGGGGCGTGCCGTGGAACGTCATGAACAGCAGGCGGCCGGAGTAGAACGCGGTCAGGAAAGCCGCGAGCGTGCCGCACACAAAGCCATACATGCCGATGGCACTACCGGCGGCGAAGGTGGACTCCAGGATTGCGTCTTTCGACCAGTAGCCGGCGAAGTACGGGATGCCGGCGAGCGCTAAACTGCCGAGCCACATGGTGACGTAGGTGATCGGGATCATGCGCCAGATGCCGCCCATGCGGCGCATGTCCTGCTCGTCCGACATCGCGTGGATCACCGAGCCTGCGCACAGGAACAGCAACGCCTTGAAGAACGCGTGGGTGATGAGGTGGAACATGCTGGCCTGGTAAGCACCAACGCCGGCCGCCATGAACATGTAGCCAAGCTGCGAGCAGGTGGAGTAGGCGATCACCCGCTTGATGTCGTTCTGTACGCAAGCGACAGTCGCGGCAAAGATGCAGGTGGTAGCGCCGATGAAGGTGATGAAGGTGAGAGCGCTTGGCGCCCACTCGAGCAGCGGGGACATGCGGCTCATCAGGAACACGCCGGCCGTCACCATGGTTGCCGCGTGGATCAACGCAGAGACCGGCGTGGGGCCTTCCATAGCGTCCGGCAACCAGGTGTGAAGGAGGATCTGAGCGGACTTGCCCATCGCACCGATGAACAGCAGGTAGCCGATGACCTCGTAGCTGCGCGGCTCGGCGCCGAAGATGTGATAGGTGTCGGCCATGTGCGCCGGGATGCCGGCGAAGATTGTAGTGAAGTCCACCGAGCCGAACTTGAAGAACACGAGGGCGATGCCGACGGCGAAGCTCAGGTCACCGACGCGGTTGACCACCATCGCCTTGATCGCGGCGCGTGCGGCGGACGGACGGTCGTACCAGTAGCCAATCAGCAGGTAGCTTGCCAGGCCCACGCCTTCCCAGCCGAAGAACAGCTGAACCAAGTTGTCGGCGGTGACCAGCATGAGCATGGCAAAGGTGAACAACGAGAGGTAGGCGAAGAAGCGCGTCGTCGTGCTGTGCTCGTGCGCCATGTAGCCGGAGCTGTAGATGTGGATCAACGTGGCGACCGCCGTGACCATCGCCACCATCGAGACGGACAGTGTGTCGTAACGCAATGCCCAGTCGAGATGGAAGCTGCCGGCGTCGATCCAGGTGGCGATTGGCAGAGTGCTGTTCGGCACGCCGGCGAAAACGTGTTGATACCAGGAAGCGACTCCGCAGACGGACGCCAGCAGCATGCAAGCGATGGTGATGAGCTGCGCCGGCCTGTCGCCGATCAACCGGCCAGCAAAACCGCACACCAGCGAGCCGAAGATCGGGGCGAAGACGGCGATTGCGTAAATCATCTCAGCCCTTCATCAGGTTCACGTCTTCGACCTCGATCGAGCCGCGGTTGCGGAAATAAACTACCACGATGGCCAAGCCAATGGCTGCCTCGGCCGCGGCAACGGTGAGCACGAACATCGCGAGGATCTGGCCGGCGAGGTCGTCCAGTGCGGAGGAGAACGCGACGAGGTTCAGGTTCACCGCCAGCAGTATCAACTCGACAGACATCAGGATGATGATGACGTTCTTACGGTTCAGGAAGATACCGAATACGCCGAGGACGAGCAGGATCGCAGCGACGGTGAGGTAATGGCCGAGACCGATGGAAAGGGCACCATGCGGCATGTCTCAATGCTCTCCCTGGACAGGTTCCGGTGCCAGCGCGCCGTCGTGCGCCAGTCGATCGTGGGTTGGCGTGGTGTCGTCCAGCTGATGACCGACCAGTAGTACGGACGAGGTCGCCTTGGGCCGGTATATGCCACCTGAGGCAAACACACCGTCTCCCGGTTTGAGCTGCAACATCTCCAGCGTGTCCGACACGCGATGTTCCTGTTGCCGGGTAATGTCCTGTCGACGCGAGTTGTGGCGGTCGCGGTGCGTCAGCACGATGGCGCCGACCATCGCAACCAACAAGATGAGACCGGACATCTGAAACAGGAGGACGTAGTTGGTGTAGAGCACCTGCCCGATCGCGCGCGTGTTCTGCACGTTGTCAGGCATCCGGCTCAGGCGAAGCACGGGCGCTTCACCTGACATCTGCCAGCCAAACAGCACGCTGAGCAGTTCGAAAAAGAGCACCGCGCCAACGGTGGCACCTACTGGTGCGTAACGCTGGAAGCCTTCGCGAAGTGCCGAAAAGTCAACATCCAGCATCATGACCACGAACAGGAACAACACTGCGACGGCACCGACGTAAACGATGACCAGGATCATCGCCAGGAACTCCGCCCCGGCAATCAGGAACAGCGCAGCCGCATTAAAAAACGCCAAGATCAGGAACAGCACAGAATGCACGGGATTGCGGCTGCTCACCACCATCGCAGCCGAGCCCAGCAACACGGCAGAAAACACGTAGAACGCGACAGACGTGATCATCGGTATGGCGCGTCCAACTCAAGGCGCTTGGCAATTTCGGCTTCCCAGCGGTCACCGTTATCCAGCAGCTTACTTTTGTTGTACATCAGTTCCTCGCGCGTCTCGGTCGAGAACTCGAAGTTCGGGCCCTCAACGATGGCGTCTACGGGGCACGATTCCTCGCACAACCCGCAATAGATGCACTTGGTCATGTCGATGTCGTAGCGCGTCGTGCGACGAGACCCATCTTCCCGCGGCTCGGCCTCTATGGTGATGGCATAGGCCGGACATATTGCCTCACACAGCTTGCAGGCGATGCAACGCTCTTCCCCGTTCGGATAGCGGCGCAACGCATGCTCGCCTTTGAAGCGCGGGCTCAATGGGCCACCCTCGTAAGGGTAGTTGATCGTCACCTTGGGCTTGAAAAAGTAACGCAAGGTGATGCCCATGCCAGCGAGCAATTCCCAAAGCAACAAGCGCCCAACTGATTTTGCGGTAGTCGCCATCTGCAACCCTTTACGTCGGACCGTTCGGCAACATGCCGGTGGCTTCCAGGAACCCTGCTGTCAGCACTAGCCAAAGTAACGACAGGGGCAGGAACACCTTCCAACCCAAGCGCATTAGCTGATCATAGCGGTAACGTGGGAAGGTGGCGCGAACCCAAAAGAAGAAAAACATCACCAGCCAGATTTTGGCCAGCAACCAGAACACCGGCATCGCCGGCAGACCGAACGGGGCTTGCCAGCCACCAAGAAACAGTATGCTGGCAAGCGCGCTCATCATCAGCATGTTCATGTACTCGCCTAGAAAGAACATGGCGAACGACATGGCACTATACTCGACAAAGAAGCCCGCGACGATCTCACTCTCACCTTCCGGGAGGTCAAAAGGCGCGCGATTGGTTTCCGCAAGCATCGACACGAGGAAGACAACAAACATCGGAAACAACGGCGTGAATGCAAACCAGAAATGACTTTGCGCCCGTACGATGTCGTTCAGATTCAAGCTGCCGACGCAAAGCATGACGGTGATCAGCACAAAGCCGATGGACACCTCGTAACTGACCATCTGAGCGGCCGAGCGCATTGCGCCAAGAAAGGCGTATTTCGAGTTACTCGCCCAGCCAGCAACGATGATTCCATACACGCCGAGCGAGCTGATGGCAAAAAGGTAGAGAATACCGACGTTGATGTTGGCGACTGCCCAACCGTCTCCCACCGGGATCACCGCCCAAGCGAGGCAAGCCAGGATGAAGGTCAACATCGGCGCCAGTAGAAACAACGACCGGCTCGCACCAGCCGGGATGATCGTCTCTTTGGTGAACACCTTCACCGCGTCGGCGAAAGGCTGCCAGAGCCCAAACGGACCGACTACGTTCGGGCCGCGCCGTAATTGAAACGCAGCCAGCGCCTTGCGTTCGAAATACGTGGCATACGCCATGCTTACCAGAACCGGAACAAGTATGCCGAGCGTTTCGGCGACCGTCAGCAGGAGAATGCCAAAAGCGGTATGGTGGAAGAAGCTATACATGTGCGGGCTATTCCGCCGCGATGGCCAGAGTAGGTGACACCAGCGACGAAGGTGCCGTGCGTGAACACTCGGCCATCGTCGAGCTTGCCCGGCTGATCGGGTTTGTCTGGTAGTAATCCGTCACATACGGGGCAAATGCGGCTGTCGCCTGGTGAGAACTTCGAGCCACAGGACCAGTGCGGTCGTTAGCGCCGAAGCGGGTAAGAGCCAAGTGGCCAAACACTATATTTGCACGTGTCAGACGTTTGCGTAACGCATCAAGGTCGTCGTAGGGCAGCACGTGGCCGATAGTGGCGCTGAACGCACGCAGAATACGCCAGTCCTCACGCGCGTCGCCCGGGGCAAATAGGGCACGGTAGCCTCGCTGAACACGCCCCTCGGTGTTGACGTAAGTTCCGTCCTTTTCCGTGTAGGCGCACCCTGGTAAAATCACGTCAGCGCGTGCAGCACCGCGATCACCGTGGTGGCCTTGATAAACCACGAAAGTGTCGCTTCCAATGCGTGCGGTATCGAACTCGTCCGCACCCAGTAGCCAGAGTAGATCGACACCTCCCCCCATCATGCCAGCAAAGTCCAGCCCGTTTGGCCCCGGCAAGAAACCCAGATCCAGCGCGCCTACGCGCGCCGC
>CAXUIR010000009.1:11543-18146 GCA_964251005.1 uncultured Acetobacteraceae bacterium
CCACGCCCCCCCGGTGGCCCCCCGCCAACAACCCCCCCCCCCCCCCGCCCCCGCGCCCCGCCGCTGTGTGCAGCACGTTGAATCCATGCCAGTCTACGGTGAGCGCACCAGCCGAATCCGCCAACCGCCAAACATCCGCGAGCACCGCAGCACCATTCGAGCATGTCAATGCGCCCTGCCCTACGATGATCATCGGGCGCTCGGCTTCGCGTAAAACCCGTGCGAAATCGTGTCTACCGTTCAGCAAAGATCCGATCTGTGCTGTGTCGTCTCCAAGATGCATCGTTGGGTAGGTTAGTTCCGCCTGCGGCCCAACAAGGCCGATCGGCAAATGCCCGGACGTTGCAACCCAACGCTTACGAATGCGCGCATTTAGAATGGGCGCTTCACGTCGGGGATTGCTGCCGACGATCAGTATCGCGTCAGCTACATCGATGCCGGCGATCGTGCTGTTGAACAGATAGAACTCCCGACGCCCCGCATCCAGTTGCGCGCCATCCTGCCTGCAATCCAGGTTCTGCGAACCCAGAGAAGACATTAGATCCTTCAACGCCATCATGCTTTCGGCGTCGCACAAGTCACCCGCGATCGCGCCAACACGTGTGCCCGGAACACGCTGCAGCCGTTCAGCGATCGCCGCGAAGGCTTCCGGCCAGCTAGCAGGTTGCAACTTGCCGTCCCGCCGAATCCACGGACGGTCCAGCCGGCGCCGTTTCAACCCGTCCAGAGAGAAGCGCGACTTGTCAGCCAACCACTCGTCGTTAATCTCGTCGTTGACGCGAGGAAGTATTCTCAGCACCTCCGGCCCGCGTGCATCAACTCGGATGGGTGTGCCGACCGCGTCCATCACGTCGACGCTGTCCGTCTTGTGCAACTCCCAAGGCCGAGACACGAACGCATACGGCTTGCTCGTCAGCGCACCTACCGGGCAAATATCGATGAGGTTGCCGGACAACTCGGACGTGAGGGCGTGCTCGACATACGTGCCGACCTCCATGTTTTCGCCGCGCGCGGTGGCACCTAGCTCCGGAACACCGGCGATCTCGGTGGCAAATCGGATACATCGTGTGCACTGGATGCACCGGGTCATCACTGTCTTGACCAACGGGCCGAGGTTCTTGTCTTTTACAGCGCGTTTGCCCTCGGCGTAACGCGAGTGGTCCATTCCATACGAGTAGGACTGATCCTGCAGATCACACTCGCCACCCTGGTCACAGATCGGACAATCGAGTGGGTGGTTGATGAGCAGGAACTCCATGACACCCCTGCGCGCTTGACGCACCATCGGCGTGTCAGTCTTGACGACCATCCCTTCGGCGATAGGGTAAGCACAGCTCGCAATCGGCTTGGGCGCCTTTTCGATCTCCACGAGGCACATCCGGCAGTTTCCAGCAACCGACAGCCTTTCGTGGTAACAGAACCGCGGGATTTCCCGTCCGGCCTGCTCACACGCCTGCAGCACCGAGCTACCGGGGGCAACCTCCAACTCGGTGCCGTCTACAACTACTTTGACCATGGCAAACCCTCGAGATTGGCCAAGGCTCTACCCTGACCCGCCAAGACCGAACGGCCTCAAATCTATTCAGCTGCAATCGGCAAGTTGACCGGTGTGACAACACGAGGGCCGGCTCGGTACTGGTTGATGCGATCCTCGATAACCGGTCGAAAATGCCGAATGAGGCCTTGGATCGGCCACGCCGCAGCGTCGCCTAGCGCACAAATCGTATGGCCCTCGACCTGACGCGTCACCTGTTCGAGCATGTCGATTTCAGCGACTTCAGCGCGGCCTTCGACCAACCTGTTCATCACACGCATCATCCAGCCAGTGCCCTCGCGGCACGGCGTGCATTGTCCGCAGCTCTCATGCTTGTAAAACTTCGCCAGTCGGGCGATCGCCCTGATCACATCAGTCGACTTGTCCATAACGATGACCGCGGCGGTTCCAAGCCCGGACTTCACGTCCCGCAACGAATCGAAATCCATCAACACCGTGTCACAGGTTTCCTTCGGTAAGAGCGGCACCGATGACCCGCCTGGAATGATCGCCAGCAAATTGTCCCAACCACCACGCACGCCGCCGGCGTAGGTGTCGATCAGTTCGCGTAACGGGATGCCAAGCTCCTCCTCCACGTTGCAGGGCTTGTTTACATGACCGGAGATGCAGAAGATTTTCGTGCCCGCGTTCTTCGGTCGCCCCAACGCGGAGAACCACGCCGCGCCACGACGCAGGATCGTCGGCGCTACCGCAATCGTCTCCACGTTGTTCACCGTCGTCGGGCACCCGTACAAACCGACGGCAGCAGGGAATGGCGGCTTCAACCGCGGCATTCCCTTCTTGCCCTCGAGTGATTCCAGCAGAGCGGTTTCTTCGCCGCAGATGTAAGCACCTGCGCCGCGGTGGAGGAACACATCGAAATCCCAGCCAGACCCGCACGCATTGACGCCAATCAGTCCGGCCTCGTACGCCTCGTCGACAGCCGCCTGGAGGTTGATTGCTTCGTTGTAGTATTCGCCGCGGATGTAGATGTAGGTCGCATGTGCGCCCATGGCGAAGCCGGCGATCAGCGCGCCTTCAATCAGCTTGTGGGGATCGTGACGCATGATGTCACGGTCTTTGCACGTGCCTGGCTCGCTCTCGTCGGCGTTGATCACCAGGTAAGCGGGCCGGCCGTCGTTCACCTTCGGCATGAACGACCATTTCATCCCGGTCGGAAAGCCAGCACCGCCACGCCCGCGCAGGCCGGAGGCTTTCATCTCGTCGATGATCGTCTCGCGCCCACGCAACAGTATCTCGCCGGTTCCGTCCCAGTCGCCGCGCGCACGCGCGCCTGCCAACCGCCAGTCGTGCTGACCATACAGGTTGGTGAAAATGCGATCGCGATCCTGCAGCACGCGCCTACTCCGAAACCGTTGTGAGTGTCATCGGACCACCGATCGGCGCGGACGTGATCCGACCGATCATCGAGCCCGCGGACGGCTTCTGTTCACCGCGCTTCAGCGACTCCAGCAATTGCTCCGTCAGTGGTCCGTCAAGATCCTCGTAAAAATCATTGTCGATCTGCAGGATCGGCGCGTTCACGCAGCCGCCCAGGCATTCCACTTCGGACATGGTGAACAGCCCATCCTCGCTCGTCTCGTGCCAACCTTTGATGCCCGTCACATGGCGGCAGGCTGCCACGACGTCGTCAGAGCCTCGCAACCAGCACGGGGTCGTCGTGCAAACCTGGAGGTGATACTTGCCAACCGACGTCGTGTTGAACATCAGGTAGAACGTCGCGACCTCATAAACCCGGATCGGCGGCATACTCAGCCGCGCCGCGACGGCATCCATGGCCACGCGCGGCACCCACGCGCTGCCGCTGTCTCGGCGCATCTGTTCCTGCACGATGTACAACAACGGGATCACACCGCTCGCCTGACGCCCGGCCGGATACTTCGCCAGCACCTTGTCGATCTCTGCGCTGCTTTGGTCATCAAACGCAAAATGCTGCGGGTCCACACGGTTGTGCGCGGCCGTCGAACCATCACCAACGTTCTCGGCGGACGACACTCCTGGATGCAGGTCACTCATTAGCGGTCGACCTCGCCGAAGACCAGGTCGATCGAGCCGATAACCGCAACGGCATCAGCCAGCATGTGGCCCTTGCTCATCACCTCCATCGCCTGCAGGTGCGAAAAGCCGGTTGGCCTGATTTTGCACCGGTAAGGCTTGTTGGTGCCGTCCGCAACGAGGTAGACGCCGAACTCTCCCTTCGGGCTCTCTATGGCTGTGTACGTGGCGCCTGCCGGCACGTGAAACCCTTCCGTGTAGAGCTTGAAATGATGAATGAGCGCTTCCATCGACCGCTTCATTTCCTCGCGGCGCGGCGCGGTGAACTTACGATCCTCGATCTTCACCGGTCCGGGCTTCATGCGGTCCAGGCACTGGCGGATGATCTTCACGCTTTCGCGCATCTCGATCATCCTCACCAGGTAGCGATCGTAGCAATCACCGTTGCGCGTCACCGGCACGTCGAACTGCACGTGATTGTACATCGCGTAGGGTTGCGCCCGGCGCAGATCCCAAGGGACACCGCTGGCGCGCAAATTCGGGCCGGTAAAACCCCAGGCCAGCGCCATCTCCGCCGTCATCGTGCCGATGTCGACGGTGCGCTGCTTCCAGATACGGTTTTCCGTCAGCAGGTTCCAAAGATCGTCGATGAAGGCAGGAAACTGCTCGCTCCACGCCCAAATACGGTCCGTCAGCCCTGCCGGCAGGTCGCGGCTGACGCCACCTGGGCGGTAATAGTTAGCGTGCAGGCGCGCACCTGATGCCGCCTCGTAAAACTCCATGAGCTTCTCGCGCTCTTCGTAACCCCACAACGGCGGTGTCAGCGCGCCCACGTCCAACGCGAACGAGGTCAGGTTCAGCAAGTGGTTCAGGATGCGGGTGATCTCGTCGTACATCGTGCGTATCCACAGCGCACGTTCCGGCGCCTGGATGGCGAGCAGCTTTTCAGTCGCCAGCACGAAGGCGTGCTCCATGCACATCGGCGAGACGTAATCGAGCCTGTCAAAATAAGGCACGTTCTGCAGGTAAGTTCGGCTCTCGATCAGCTTCTCGGTGCCACGGTGCAACAGCCCGACATGCGGGTCCGCACGATCCACGACCTCGCCGTCCATCTCCAGCACTAGGCGCAGAACACCGTGCGCCGCCGGATGCTGCGGGCCGAAATTCATCGCGTGGCTGTCGATCTGCACTGTCTTGTAGGTGGACGCGACTGCCTGCTCCGGCGGCACGGCCGTCGTCGTGTGGACCGCTTCTGCTACGTTGCCGCTCATGGTTTGCCTACCTCGATCGCTGGCGTGCCGTTGGCCAGCGCCTGGCGTGTCACATGGGCCTTCTCGTCACCAGGCAAGGTTGTCATGCCTTCCCAGGGAGACAGGAACCGGAAGTCGCGGAAATCTTGCGTCAGGTTGACGGGTTCGTAGACGACCTGCTTGCGCTCCTCGTCGAACCGCACTTCCACGTAGCCGGTCAGCGGAAAGTCCTTGCGCAGCGGATGCCCCTCAAACCCGTAATCGGTGAGGATGCGCCGATGGTCGGCCAAACCCGCAAACGTCACGCCGAACAGATCCCAGCACTCGCGTTCCCACCAGGTGGCACAAGGCCAGATGTTGGAGACGGACGGCACGGGCGTGGCCTCGTCGGTCGTCACGATCACCCGTACGCGGTGGTTCAGCGACACGCTCAACAGGTTGTACACCACGTCGAAGCGTTCGCTCCGCTGCGGAAAATCGACGCCGCACAGATCGACCATCTGCTCGCACAGGAAGCGCGGATCGTCGCGCAGCGTGGTCATCACGCCAAGCAACGCGTCACGCGTCACGTGCACGACCAGTTCGCCGCCTTCGAGCCCTGCGCGCGCCACGCCGGCAACGCCAGTGCTGATCGACATCGCCAAGGCCGAGTCGCTCGCAACCGCGGGCACCGCCTCGGTGGAGACGACCACTTCAGCCACGAAGGATCGTTCCCGTGCGACGGATCTTCTTCTGCAGCTGCATGATGCCGTACACCAGCGCTTCGGCCGTCGGCGGGCAGCCTGGCACGTAGACGTCGACCGGAACAATCCTGTCGCAGCCACGAACGACAGAGTACGAGTAGTGGTAATACCCGCCGCCGTTCGCACAACTGCCCATGCTGATCACCCAGCGCGGTTCGGACATCTGGTCGTACACACGGCGCAGCGCCGGCGCCATCTTGTTGGTCAGCGTGCCGGCGACGATCATCACGTCGCTCTGCCGCGGTGAGCCGCGCGGAAATATGCCGAACCTGTCGAGGTCGTAGCGCGGCATGTAGGCGTGGATCATTTCCACCGCGCAGCACGCCAGCCCGAACGTCATCGGCCACAGGCTGCCGGTGCGGCCCCAGTTGATCAGCTTGTCCAGCTGCGCGACCACGAAACCCTTGTCGGTGATCTCGCCGGTGATGCCGCGCACCACCGCATCCTGCGCCTCACCCGGCGGCAACACGTCGCGGTTCCACGCGATTTGCTGGCCGGTGGCGACGTCCGTCGCTGTCAGGCTCATGAACCTACTCCCACTCGAGTGCACCCTTGCACCACTCGTAGATGAACCCGACGGTCAGAACAGCAAGGAAGCCGATCATCGACCAAAATCCGAACATGCCGATGTGCGCCAGGCTGATCGCCCACGGGAACAGGAATGCTACTTCGAGGTCGAAGATGATGAACAGGATGGCCACCAGGTAGAACCGCACGTCGAAGCGCCGGCGCGCGTCGTCGAACGGCTCGAAGCCGCACTCGTAGGCGGACAACTTTTCGGCGTAGGGTTTCTGCTTGGCCGCCAGCAGAGAGCCGCCGATCATGGCACTGGCAATCACCAGCGCGATGCCGAGGAAGACGAGGATCGGGAAGTAGTTGGCTAGGATCGGCTGCATGGCACCCTAACGGCAAAAGGCGACGCCGGGTGGCGCCGCAGTGCAACATGGGCGGACTTTAGACCTGTGAGGCGTTGGAGCCAAGGCCGGGGGCGCTGCCCCTGGACCCCGGGGGGGGGGGGGGGGGCCCCCCCCCCCGCGGCCGGGGGGGGGGGGGGGGCGGG
>CAXUIR010000010.1:0-17705 GCA_964251005.1 uncultured Acetobacteraceae bacterium
GGGGGGTTGCCGGGGGGGTCGGGCTGGTGCTGCCAGCGCGGCGCTGGTGGGTTTGGGCGCCTGGGTGGACTGGATCAGGCTGGCGACCGGGCAGAACCCGAACCTCGGCCGGCTGATCGACGTGGTGCGGGTGTACGACCAGAGCGTGCATACCTGCCTCCGCCTGCTTGGCGCCGGGGAGGGTCTGGCGGGCGCCTGCCAGGTAACTGCGTCACTGGCCTCGGCTGCTTGCGTGTGGCTTGCCTTTGCTCGTCCCGTGACGCCGCAGCGCAGGTTGGTGGTGTTACTGTGTGCGATGATCGTGGGTGCGCCGCACGTCGGTGATTACGACCATGTGCTGCTGGCGGTGGCGGCACTCGTCACCGTGCTGTCGCAAGATTGGCGTCGCCCGCCGGTGTGGCTCGCGGCCGCAACCTGGCTCGCGACGATGTTCAACCCGCCCGCGCTGGTGGCGGTGCTCGGCGTAAGGCTGCTCGTCGTGGTCTCCGCGCTGACGCCGCTGCTGCCGGCCGCGCTGATGGTGCGTGCGGTTGGCGGCAGGATTCCGTCTCGGACAGTGCAGGCACTCACGCCTAGTTGACCGGCCCGGGAGCGCTGTGTCGCTGCGCGATGGCCGATACAGGCTACATCGCGTCTGTCACTGCAGTCGGACCGCGATGCGTCAACTTTTTGCACCGGGCGCCGACGCTATCCTTCGCCTGGCGTTGCTGGTGGTCTCCGTCGGCGCCATCCTGATGTTGGTCGTCGTCGGTGCCGTCGCGCGTTCGGACTACGTCTACGGTGTCGGCGTGGCGCCCGAACAGCCGGTGCCGTTCAGCCACAAGCATCACAGCGGCGAACTCGGCATCGACTGCCGCTACTGCCACACCAGCGTGGAACAGCAGGCCAACGCGGGCATGCCGCCCACGTACACCTGCATGACCTGCCACTCGCAAATCTGGACCGGCGCGCCGATGCTCGCACCGGTGCGCGACAGCCTTGCCAAGGACGAGCCGCTGCACTGGACGCGGGTGAACCACATTCCGAGCTACGTGTATTTCAACCATTCGGTCCACGTGACCAAGGGCATCGGCTGCAGCTCGTGCCACGGTGCGATGACGTCGATGCAGCTGACCCTGCGCGCCAAGGCGTTCCACATGGATTTCTGCATCGCCTGCCACCGCAACCCGCAGGCCAACGTCCGCACGCCGGACCAGGTGTGGAACATGGATTGGTCGCCCCGCGCCGACCAGGTAACGAAGGGTCCCGAGCTGGTCGCGCAGTATCACATCCGCAACGCGGTGCAGCTGACCGATTGCTCGATATGTCACCGTTAGGGCAGGCGGGCATGCAGGGTGCGCATCTGGCCGGCGAGCGCTGGCGCCTGCCGGCCGGCGGCGATGCTGCCCACGCGTTGATCCGCGAGCGTTTCGCCGCCGCCGCCAACGCACTGCACACGCCGGACCGGCGGCAGTTCATGCGACTGATGGCGGCGTCGCTGGCGCTGGCGGGACTCGCCGGCTGTGACGACGACGACCCGCACGACGAGATTGTGCCGCCGGTGACGCAAACCGAGGGCGAAGCGCCGACGTCGGTGCTGACCTACGCGTCCTCCACGCTGCTCGACGGCTTCGCCAACGGCGTGCTGGTCACCACGCGCGCGGGCCGGCCGCTGAAGATCGAGGGCAACCCGAAGCACCCATGGAGCCGCGGCGGCACCGACGTGTTCGGCCAGGCCAGCGTGCTGAGCTTGTACGATCCGTTCCGCTCGCAATCCGTGCAGTTCCAGACCCGCGACAGCGACCTGGCCGCGTTTCGCGCCGCCATGCTGGCGCCGCTGGCGCAGTTGCGGGCGAGCGGCGGTGCCGGGTTCGCCTTGCTGCTCGGGCCCGTCACCTCGCCGTCGTTGATGGCGCAGGTGGCCGCCATGCAGGCGGCGTGGCCGAAGATGCGCGTGTTCACCCACGTGCCCTGCACGCGCGAGGCGGCCTACCAGGCCACCGCACGCGCGTTCGGCCGTCCGCTCGAGACGCATTGGAATCTTGCCGGCGCACGCACGATCGTTGCGCTGGAGGGCGACCTGCTCGACGCCGGGCCGCAGCAGGTGGGTGCCGCGCGGTCCTGGGTGGAGGCACGGCGCGCCTCTGCCGCCGCCGGCGGGTTGCTGGAGATGTTTGCCGCGTGCTCGGTGCCTGGCCTGACCAGCGGCAAGGCGGATCACGGCCTGTCCGCCGACCCGGACGTGATCGAGGCGTTGGCGCGCGGGTTGCTGGCGCGTGTGCAGGGCGGCAGCTTGCCGGACTTGCCGCAAGCTGTTGCCACCTGGACAGACGCCGCATGCCGCGCCTTGGAGGCTGCGAAAGGCGCTTGGGTGGGGCAGGCAGGTTTGCACGCCGGCGTGCAAACGCAAGAGGCCGCGCAGCGCCTCAACGCGATGCTCGGCAACACTGGCAGGACGGTGTTGCACACCGATCCGTTGCAGTTGCGCGGCGAGAGCATCGCGGCCCTGGCCGACGCGATGCAGCACGGCGAGGTGAGCACGTTGCTGATGCTGGGGACCAACCCGGTCTACGACGCGCCAGGCGAGGTGGACTTCGCCGGCGCGCTCGGCCACGTCGCGCTGAAGATACACGCGAACCTCTATCAAGATGAGACGGCGGTGTTTGCCGACTGGCACTTGCCGATGACGCACCCGCTGGAAGCCTGGGGCGACGCGCGCGCGCTGGACGGTTCGGCGGGCATCGTGCAGCCGACCATCGCACCGCTTTACGGCGGACGCAGCGCGTCTGAGGTGTTGTCGCTGTTGACCGACGCCGAGCCGCACGGCGCGCTCGACCTGTTGCGCGCGCAGTGGGTGGACGCGTTCGGCGGTGACGCCGCGGAACAGCGTTGGCGCCAGGCGCTGCTGACTGGCACGTTTGAGGGCGGCGCGGCACCTTTGCAAACCGTGCGCGCGGCCGCCGGTGGCGCTGTGCAGACGCAGCCGCGCCCTGCCGGGCTGCAGGTGGTGTTTCGTCCCGACCCGACGGTGTGGGACGGAACCTGGGCGGATAACGGCTGGCTGCAGGAGTTGCCCAAGCCGCTGAGCAAGATGGTGTGGGAAAACGCCGTGCAGGTGAGCCCGGCTTTAGCGAAGCGCGCCGGCCTGGCGCAGGGCGACGTGGTGTCCGTCTCTGTCGGCAGCCGCAGCGTCAACGGTCCCGTCTGGGTGCAGCAGGGGCAGTCGGACGGCGTGGTGGCGGTCTGCCTTGGCTACGGCAAGCGCGCGGTCGGGCAGCTTTCGGCGGGGCTGGGCTTCGACGTGTTTGCGCTGCGCTCTGCGTCGGATCCATGGTTGGCGAGCGGCGCCGCGTTGCACCGCACCGGCGAGACGCGCGTGCTGGCCAGCACGGCCGACCACGCGGTGATGAACGGTAGCGGCCTGGTGCGTACGCAGCGCGTCGGCGCGCCGTCCGTGGGTGATGGCGACGGCGAACTGCCGAGTTTGTACAAGGGCGACCGCTCCGACGGCCGTGCCTGGGGAATGGTGATCGACCTCGATTCCTGCATCGGTTGCAACGCCTGCGTCACCGCCTGCCAGGCCGAAAACAACATCGCCATCGTCGGCCGCGACGAAGTGCTGAACGGCCGTGAGATGCACTGGCTGCGCGTGGACGCCTATCCCGTGCAGGACCGTGCGGACGCTTCGGCTGCCGCGGAGGCGGCGCCGCTGGCGACCAGTTTCATGCCGGTGCCGTGCATGCATTGCGAACAGGCGCCCTGCGAAGTCGGCTGTCCGGTGGAGGCCACTCTGCACGACCACGAAGGCCTGAACCTGATGGTCTACAACCGCTGCATCGGCACGCGCGCGTGTTCCGGCTACTGTCCCTACAAGGTCCGCCGGTTCAACTACGCCGACTACTCCGCCGGTGCTGCGCCCTCGGTCGTGGAACAGCGCAACCCGGACGTGACCGTGCGCGCCCGCGGCGTGATGGAGAAGTGCACCTACTGCGTGCAGCGCATCGCCGAGGCACGCGCCGTCTCCGACCGCACGAACACGCCGATCGCCGACGGCGCCGTGCAGACCGCCTGCCAGGGCGCGTGCCCGACACAGGCCATCGTGTTTGGCGATCTTGCTTCGCCGGACAGCCAGGTTTCAAAGGCGCGGCGCGACCCGAGGCGCTACGCCCTGCTTGGCGAGCTCAACACGCGGCCGCGTACCACCTACCTCGCCACGCTGGCGCCGCAGAGCCAGGGGGAGGGCTGATGCCGTCCGGCGCCACACAGACAGCCTCGCCCTTCATCGATGCGGGCCAGACTTACGACAGCATCGGCCGCACTCTGGCCGGCATACCGCTGGGGCGCGACGGCTGGGGCCGCTGGTGGCTGGCGATGGCAGTCTCGCTCGCGCTGATCGGTCTGCTGCTGGTCTCGCTCGGGTTCCTGTTCCTCGATGGTGTTGCAGTGTGGGGCAACAACATTCCGGTGACCTGGGCGCTCGACATCGTCAGCTACGATTGGTGGATCGGCATCGCCTGCGGCGGCTTGCTGGTGAGCGGCATGTTCCTGCTGCTGGGCGTGGAGTGGCGCGGGGCGCTGAACCGCATCAGCGAGACGATGGCGTTGCTGGCCGCAGCCGCCGCGGCGGTGTACCCGATCATCCACCTCGGGCGGCCGTGGTTCTTCTACTGGAACCTGCCGTACCCGAACACCTACGCGCTGTGGCCGCAGTTCCGCAGCCCGCTGTACTGGGACGCCATCGACATACTTAGCTTCCTTGGCCTGGCTGCAGGATTTTGGTTTGTCGGCCTGATACCCGACCTGGCCACGTTGCGCGACCGCGCATGCGAGCGCGCGCTGGCCGACAGCGAAGGCAAAGGCCTGTTGCGGGCCCAACTCTACGGCATCGCCGCGCTCGGCTGGCGCGGTTCCGCCGTGCACTGGCACCGCTGGACACGTGCCTATCGAACGCTGGCGTTGCTTGGCGTGCTCGTCGTGGTGACGCTGCAGATCGGGGCGTCGGTGATGTTTGCCGGCACTGTCGAGCCTGGCTGGCACGACACGCTGCTGCCGGTGACGTACCTGATGGGCGCGCTGTTCGCCGGCGTCGGCCTGCTCTCTGTCCTGACTGTGGTGCTGCGCGACGCCTTCGGGCTCGCCGCTTTGATCACCGAGCGCCACTTGCGGGTGTTGGGCTGGATGCTGCTGGCGCTTGGCCTGGCAAACATCTACTGCGAGGCGACGAGCGACTTCGTGACTCTGCTCGGCGACGACCGTTACGAGGCGGCCAACCTCGCCAGACGTGCCACCGGGCCGGTTGCCTGGAGTTTCTGGATGCTGGTCACCGGGGGGATGTTGCCGCCGTTACTGCTGCTGATACCGGGGTTGCGCGGACGGCCCGGCGTGCTCGCCTGGATCGGCGGCATGGCTGCAGCCGGCATCTGGGGGGACCACTACACGCTGATCGTCGCGACGTTGCAGCACGACTTCCTGCCGTCTGCGGCGCAGGCGACGCGCATCACCGTCTTCGAATGGGCGACGTTTGCCGGATCTGCGGGGCTGTTCCTGTTCCTGCTGCTGGTCTTTCTGCGGGTATTGCCGGTCATCTCGATGCTGGGCGCGCGCAGCCTCGCGTTGCGCACGGGCGCCGACCATCTTGGCGCCACGTCGCGCGTCGAAGCCGGTGCACCGATCTGGGGCGTCGCCGGCGAGTTCGAGGACGCTGGACAGATCGCGCGCGCTGTTTCGGCTTTGCGGCAGCACCGGGGTTGGCGCGTGGATGCTTACGGTCCGGTGCCTAGCCGCGGCATCAGCGAAGCGCTCGAATTGCCGATGCACGGTCTGACGGGGTTCGCCCTGGCCGGTGGTGTGCTGGGCGCCGCCGCCATGTTCGGCATGTGCACGTACGCGACGGTCTGGGACTACGCCTTCAACATCGACGGCCGGCCGCGTTTCAGTTGGCCAGCCTTCCTGGTTCCGACGGCAAGTTTCGGGTGTCTGTGCGCCGGCATGGCGGCCGTTGCGGCGATGTGCGTGCTGAACCGGCTACCACGCCTGAACCACCCGGCTTTCAACATACCCGGGTTTCGGCGTGCGACCTACGACCGATTCTTCGTGGTTGCGCACGGGCACGGCGAGGATTTCGATGCCGAGATGGCCGCCCAGGCGTTCCGCGCGTTGCCCGACGCAGCGCTGGCGGTGAGCCGGGTGCCGCGATGAGGTACGTCATCGTCCTGGCGCTTGTCCTCGTGTCCGCCTGCAAGAAAGAAGACATGTACACGCAGGACGTGGTTCGCCAATGGGACCGAGATCCGCTCCTGGCAAACGGCGGCAGCGTTCGCCCTCCAATAGCCGGCACGTTAGCGCAGGAACTTCCGGACTCGCCGGCGCCGCAGCCAAAGGTGATCGACGCGGCGTTGCTGGCGCGCGGGCAGGCACGCTATGAGATCTTCTGCACTCCCTGCCACGCGGAAAGCGGCGACGGCGAGGGCATGATCGTGCAACGCGGGTTTCCGCATCCCCCCAGTTTCACGAGTGCCCACCTGCTAAACGCACGTGCGCAGGTGGTCTACGACGCCATCACGAACGGCCACGGTGCGATGTACAGCTACGCAGCGCGGGTGCCGCCATCGGATCGCTGGGCGATCGCCGCTTACATCCGCGCACTGCAGTTGAGTCAGAACGCAACGCTGACCAACCTGCCAGTGCAAGACAGGGCGCGTATTGCCGATGGCGGTGCACCGTGAGACGCGGTCTTGTGGTGACGACGCTGTGTGTGCTGGTCGCCTGGGCCGCCGTGCTGCTCATCGGCGACGCCATCATGCCGGCCTACGTGGCGGCGTGGCTGGCGTTCCTGGCGTTGCCGGCTGGTGCATTGCCGATCGTCCTGGGAATGGAAGTGGCCGGTTTTGGCGGCTCGGCGCAGAGTGGCTTCCTGCGCTGGCTTCTCGTGTTGATGCCCGTAGCGGCACTTGTCGGCTTGCCGGTGCTGATCGCCTCGCACGACATCTATCCTTGGCAGGCACATCACGTGCCAGGGCTTGCCGGTAGGTGGTTCAGCCAACCTTGGTTTGCCCTGCGTGGCGTTGCCTACCTCGCAACCTGGACACTGCTCGCCCTGGTGGCACATCGTCCGTCCGGCGAAGTGGCGCGCGTCGGGTTCTGCGTTGGCGGCTTGACCCTGCACGTCGTCGTGGGGACGCTTGCTGCCATCGATTGGGTGATGTCACTCTCGCCTGGCCTGAACTCCGCAGCCGTCGGACTGTTGATGATCGCCGCGCAATGCGCTCTCGCGCTGTCGGTCGCAATTCTGGTTTGTCGTGTGCGTCCGTCCGGAAGTGTGGCACTTCTGCTGACCGCGTCCGGTATCTGGGCGACACTCTACCTGGTGCAGTACCTGGTCGTCTGGTCGGCAGACAAACCGAGTGAGATCACCTACTACATCCACCGTCAGGACGTGATGAGCCAGTCAGCCGTCTGGTTTGCGGTGGCGTCGGTTGGTGCGTCTTTCGTGTTGCTTGGCGTGGCACGACTTGGCGCATTTCGCGGCGTGTTGGCTGGATGCGCCCTGTGTCTGCTGGTTGCGCACCTGATCGAGATGGCTTGGCTCGTCATCCCGTCGGTTCGCGGCAGCTTTTCACCATCGCTGGCCGACACCGCCGCCTGGTTGGGTTTCATCTTGCTATCAGCTACAATGTTTTGGTCCTGGCAGCCGTCCCAGGTGCGTTCGTGACCTCCATCAGGCGGTCCACCGGCGTGTTTTCTTTCGTCGTCGGTGCGCTCACCGGGCTGGCCGGAGCCCGGGTGTTCGGTGGCCGGCTGCCGCGGCTGGAGCAATCCGACCCATTCGGTCCCGAATTCGGGCGCGGCAACACGCTGGGAGCAGTCGACGCCGAGTCGCTGAAAAGCGGGTTTGAAACTCAGGACGCAAGCGCTCGCGGCCTCGGCTGGACGATGGCGATCTTTGCCGGCTCGGCCATCACCGCGGTGACGATGATGGTGCTGCTTGTCAACCTCTGGCACCGTCAGGACGCGGTTCGCGAGACGTCTTTGACGCAGGTGCAGCGGCAACAATCGGAGCCTCCGTTGCCGCATCTCCAGGCTAATCCCCTGGGCGAAATCGGCGCGCTCAAGGCACGCGAGGTTGCAAAGTTGCACGCCTACGCGCGGCTGGACGCGAACACCGCGACAATCCCGATCGATCGGGCGATGGAGCTTGTTGTCGGTCAGTCGCTTGACGCCCACGCAGCGCCGGAGCGCAGGCCATGACCGGACCGGGCAACCAGACCGACTACCCGCTCCTCCTTTGGCCAGCGGCAGCGTCGCACACTGCGACACATGTCGACTACCTGATCTCGGCGTTCACCGCGGTGACGCTGTTGCTGACCGTGCCGATCTTCATCGCGATCACCTATTTTGCGCTCGTCTATCGCGCTGGCCGAAAGGTGGAGCGCGGTCACACGTCGGACCGCAACGTGAAGATCGAGATGTCGTGGATGCTGATTCCATTCTTCCTGACACTCGGTTTTTTCGCTTGGGGTGCGCAGATCTTCGACGTGGGTAAGCACCCCCCGGGTAACGCGATGACCATCCAGGGCATCGGCCGCCAATGGATGTGGAAGTTCCAGCACCCGGGCGGCCAGGCTGAGATCAATGACCTGCACGTGCCAACCGGGCAGCCGATCGTCATCAACATGATCAGCCAGGACGTCATCCACTCGCTCTACCTCCCCGCGTTCCGCGTGCAGATGGAGACGTTACCAGGCCGCTACACGCAGGTTTGGTTTCAGGCCGATCGGCCCGGAGCCTACCGGATGTATTGTTCGGAGTATTGCGGCACGGACCACTCGGTGATGGACGGCCAGATCTACGTGATGACGCCGGGTGACTACGAGCATTGGCTAAACTCTGCGGGATCGAGCCTGTCTCTGGCGGCCAGCGGCAAGCGGCTGTTCGCCAGCTACGGTTGCACGGGTTGTCACGGCGCGGCAGGCACCGTGCGGGCGCCATCGCTGGCAGGGTTGTACGGCCGGCCGGTGCCGTTGCAAGCCGGTGGCACGCTGATCGCGGACGACACCTACGTTCGCGACAAGATACTCAACCCGGACCACAACCTGATCGCCGGCTACAAGCAGGTGATGCCGAGCTTCAACGGGGTCATCCCCGAAGACGAACTGATCCAGCTGATCGCCTACATAAAGACCACCGAGGAGAGCAGGCCATGAGCCCGTTAGACGCCGTGCTACGCGATCCCGGGACCCCGCGTATCACCATCGACCGGCCGACCGACTACCTGCACGCCGAACACACGTTGCGCAGCTGGTTCTTCACCACCGACCACAAGCGCATTGCCCTGCTCTACCTCGCCTCGATCACCGGGTTTTTCGTGCTCGGTGCGGTGGCCGCAGGACTGATCCGGTTGAGCCTCGTCGTGCCGAACGGCCAGATCTTTACCAACGACACCTACAACAAGCTGTTCACCATGCACGGCGTGATCATGATCTGGTTCTTCCTGATCCCGTCGATCCCCGCCACGTTCGGTAACTTCCTCATCCCACTGATGATCGGCGCCAAGGACCTGGCGTTTCCCAAGCTCAACCTGCTTAGCTGGTACATCTTTATGGGTGGCTCGCTGTTCGCCATCGTCGTGCTGATCGTGGGCGGCGTCGACACCGGCTGGACCTTCTACGCGCCGTTCAGCACCACCTACTCCAACACCTACGTCATACCGGCGCTGGTCGGCGTCATCATCGTCGGCTTCTCATCCATCCTGACCGGACTGAACTTCGTCGTCACCATCCATAAGATGCGCTGCCCGGGAATGACCTGGTTTCGCATGCCTATTTTCGTGTGGACCCACTACGCCGTCAGCCTGATCTTTCTTCTCGGGACGCCGGTGATCACCATGGCGTTGATCCTGCTGGTGATGGAGCGCGCTTTCCACATCGGCGTGTTCGACCCGCGGCTCGGCGGAGATCCGGTGCTGTTCGAGCACCTGTTCTGGTTCTACTCGCATCCTGCAGTCTACATCATGGTGCTGCCCGGCATGGGCGTCGTCACCGAACTCGTCGCGGCGTTCTCGCAGAAGCGTGTTTTCGGCTACCGGTTCGTGGCCTATGCGAGCATCGGTCTCGCGTCGATCACCTTTTTAGTGTGGGGCCACCACATGTTCGTCAACGGGCAAAGTCAGCTGGCCAGCACGGTTTTCTCGTTTCTCAGCTTTGCCGTGGCCGTGCCGTCCGCGGTGAAGGTGTACAACTGGACCGCAACGATCCACAAGGGCGCTATCCGGCTCGACACGCCGATGTTGTACGCGATGGGCTACATCGGGCTGTTCGTGCTCGGCGGCCTGACGGGGCTCTTCCTTGCCACGTTGGCGGTCGACGCGCATCTGCATGACACCTACTTCGTTGTGGCGCATTTCCACTACATCATGGTCGGCGGCACCATGCTCGCCTTCCTGGGCGGGCTGCATTACTGGTGGCCGAAATTCACCGGCCGCATGTATCCAGAAGCGTGGGGCCGCGTCGGCGCTTTTCTGATATTCATCGGGTTCAACGTCACCTTCTTCCCGCAATTCATCCTGGGCTACCTCGGTATGCCGCGGCGCTATCACGAGTATCCGCCGGAGTTCCAGCTGCTGAACATCCTCTCGAGCGCCGGCTCCACCATCCTCGCAGTGGGTTACCTGTTCCCGATGGTCTACCTGATCTGGTCGCTGTGGTTCGGCAAGCGCGCACCGGCCAACCCGTGGCAGGCGAAGGGACTGGAGTGGACCACGTCCTCGCCGCCGCCGCCGCATAACTTCCTGCGCACCCCAGTCGTCGACTTCGAGCCATACGACTACGCCATCAAGGCCCGCGAAGTTGGCTGAATCCACGCTCGCCCTGGCCGAGCCTGTCGGTCTGGAACTTGCTGAGCAGTTCAGCAGCAAGACTCAGCATCGTGAGGCGGCGATCCTGGGCATGTGGGCCTGGCTGCTAACGGAACTGCTGCTGTTTGCCGGTCTATTCCTTTGTGCTCTCATACTGCGCATTCAGTATCCGGCCTCCGTGACCGCTGCCACCACGCACCTGAAATTCTGGATCGGCGCCACCAACACGGCCGTGCTGATATGCTCCAGCTTCACCATGTCGGGCGCCATCGTGACGTCTCGGCTGGGCTTTCGACGGGTGATGCTGGGCTGCATGTTGGCCACAGCCGCCCTGGGCACGACTTTCCTGCTGCTGAAGGGCTTCGAGTATTACCAGGACTATACCGAGTATATGATGCCGTTCCTGGACAGGCCGTACCTGCTCGACCGGGACACGTCCACGAAACTGTTTGTCGACATCTACTACATCACCACCGGGCTGCACGGCCTGCACCTGCTCACCGGTGTTTCCATATTGCTGTGGCTCACGTGGCAGGCGAGCAAGCCGCACTTCCTGACACATCACCAAAACCGGATCGAAATCTATGGTCTTTACTGGCACTTCATCGACCTGATCTGGATCATCGTCTTTCCGGTTCTCTACGTGGTAAACCGGTAGGTCCGGCATGACACGAAGCGAACGCCAAACCTTGTTGAGGCACATGCGTGTGCCGGCAATCACCCTTCTCGTGTTGCTGGCGTTGCTAGCGACCAACATCTTCCTAGGTGCCACGCTGCCGTTTCACGGTGCCTACATCGTAGAAGGCGTCGTCACGTTGTGCATGGTGTTGACCGTCCTCCTCGTTTCCATGGAGATCATCCACGAGCCGCCGCTGATCAGACTGTTCTCCGCGGTTGGATTTTTCTGGGTCGCCATCATGTTCGGCATGACGATGGTCGACTACCTGTCGCGCTGAGGTATTCTCCCGCTGGCTGCCGTAAGGCTAGGTCTTACTGGTTGGCGATCTTCTACCAGCCCACTCTTGAGACTGACACATAGAAAGCAAGCAGTCCTTTTTTGAAAGCAGGACCAAAAAACGTTTGGCTCCGCTGTCGCGCGCTCTCCGGTAAGTCCGCGACAACGGAGACAAAACTTTTTGCTTCTTTTTTCAAAAAACAACGCCTTGCTTGCTTCGGAACACTAAATCTCCAAGCCCGTTGGTATAATCGCAGACCCAGGTCTCACCGTGAGACGCCGGCGTGAGAGCAAGGTTTGCGTATTCTTCAAAAAAGAAGGCTGACAAATGTCAGCTCAAAAGCGGTCTGACATGTAACGATAAGCCAAGACTGACCTTTTAAACAGATGCAAAGGTCTCCTTTTTCGAAAGGAAGCAAAATCGCCTGTATGGCCTGTCGAAGATTTCTCCTGTGAGCGCGCGACAGCGGAGTCAAAAATTTTTTGGTTCTTTTTTTCAAAAAAGAACTGCTTGCCTACCCTTTAAATGGTCGGATGTCCCTAATCACTGGTCTTAGGAGCGGCAACAATGCCCATTCCCCGTCTCAAACCTGTCGGTGAACAGACCATCGTGCTGACCGGTGCAACCTCCGGCATCGGCTTGGCAACTGCGCGCCTCGCCGCCGAACGCGGCGCACGCTTGCTGCTCGTTGCACGTAACGAGACGGCGCTCGCCGAAATCGTCGGCGACATCAACAGCACGGGCGGCCACGCCGCTTACGCGGTCGCCGACGTAGCCGACCCGGACCAGGTCGCAGCGGCAGCCGCACGCGCGGTCGCCGTTTTCGGCGGCTTCGATTCCTGGGTGAACGATGCAGGTGCTTTCATCTACGGAACGCTGCAGGATGTCAGCTTGCAGGACCAGCGCCGCCTGTTCGACGTCGTGTACTGGGGTGTCGTCCACGGCGCTCTGACAGCGGCCGCCCACTTTAAGACGAAAGGTGGCGCCATCGTGAACGTCGGCAGCGTGTTGGGCGAGTTCGCCATCCCCTACCAGGGTGCGTACTGCGCAGCAAAGTTCGCCGTCAAGGGTTTTACCGAAGCGTTCAGGCGCGAAGTGGAGGCTGCGGGAGACCCTATTACCCTCACGCTGATCAAACCTGCCGCAATCGACACCGCGTTTATGGAACACGCTCGTAACCTCATGGGCACACCAGGCACGCGTAACCCACCGCCGGCCTATCATCCGCGGCTTGTAGCGCGAGCCATCCTGCACGGGTGCGAGCACGGCACACGCGACATCGTCATCGGTGCCGCCGGTGGCCTGTCCCTCACGGTCGCCAACAACGTGGCACCGCGCCTGATGGATTGGGTGTTTTCGAAGGCAGGCCGCCCGACCCAGGTCTCGGACGACCCCGGAGATCCGCAACGGCGGGACAACCTCTACGACGTTCGCGAAGACGGCGCCGAGCGGAGTTCGTTGCACCCTGCGACCCGCAAGACAAGCCTGTTGCTGGAGGCTCAGCTTCATCCGGCTGCCACAGCTTTGTCCGACGGACTGAGTAAGTTGCTGTTTGGCAGGGCGCGCCAGTAACGTAGCGAAGCAAGCAGTTCTTTTTGAAAACCAAAAAACTTTGTTCCTGGAGTATACGCTGCGGGAAACTCCGCGACAGCACGACCAAAAGCTTTTTGCTGCTTTTTTTAAAAAAGCAGGCCTTTCTTCGTCAAAGTCACGTGACGTGCCTAATTGCGCGACCGCTATCGCGTTGCGCTTGCAGGCACACTGACGTGCTCTTGGAGACATTACATGGACGGCGATGCCGGCGGCAACAAGATTCACGAAATCTACCACACGGGCCTGCGCAACCTGCACGCGTTGGAGCAATCCGCTATCGAGTTGACCGAACGTCAGATCGAGCGGCTGGAAAACTATCCTGAGATGAAGGCACGCCTGTCGCAGCATTGTCAGGAGTCGAAGGAACAGGCGCGCCGCCTCGAGGCCATTCTGGAGCGCCATGGAACGTCCTCGTCGGCTGCCAAAAACGCGGTAACCTCGGTCATCGGCAACGTGGCCGCCGCACTGCACGCGCCAGCCTCGGACGAGATCCTGAAGAACACCTTTGCCAACTACGCGTTCGAGCATCAGGAAATCGCCTCCTACGTCAGCCTGATCGCGATGGCCGAGCAGGTCGGCGACACGGCGGCAATCCCGTCGCTGAAACAGTCTTTGGCCGAGGAACAGTCGATGGCCAAGTTCATCGAAGACGCGATCGTTCCGACGACACAGAAATTCCTGATGCTAAGCGGCGCAGGCCAGACGGCGGGCGTGTGACCTAACCTCTCATTTTGTGAAGAAGCAGGTGTGTTTCTCTACGGATTGCTCTCCGTCGGTTTCGTATCCCGGCCAACACCGGTGGTCTGATCCGCTTGTTTAACGAAACGCTAGGCGGCGAGCCATGCTCCCGTCTGGCGCGACGTCCGCTATTGTGCTGAAATAGGTTTGCCGGTGAGGTTTGCTTTCCGGGAGGTCAACTCTGTCTCCGCGTCCGTTCATCTACGTCACTCTGGTGTTGTCAAGCGCCGCGTCGGCTCAAACGCCGGCGTCGCAGCACTACGACCTCAACGTCTATCCGTCTTTGGCGCCCAGTGGTGGCTTGTACGACCTCAACGTGGCGCCGGCCCAGAACGGTCCGCCAGGCACCGTGTCGCTGACCAGCGTTGCCCCGCCGCAGGCCTACAGCTTCCAGGACATCCTGCGGAACACGCACGGCTACGTCTCGGCAGGCATTGCCAGCGATAACGGCCACGCATTCGAGGGCGGTGTCAGCATCCCGATCGTGCCAGGCAAGGCTGACCTCGACCTCGCGGCGTCCACTGGTCAGTGGGGCGTGCCGAGCAACGTCGCCGGCGGCAAGAACGCTGCCGTGACCTACGATAGCTACAGCGCCGGCCTGCATCTGCACCCGACGGACGACGTGGAGGCGTTCATCGGCGTTAGCACCGTCCGCCTGCACGCCCCGAGTCAGGCAGTCCTGCCGTTCGGGGTGGCCGGGCCAGGCGGCTTCGCGCCCTAGTCAGACGGTCTCGTCGCCCGGGCTGGTTGCGGCCGCGACGGCGGCGACTTGTTAACCCCTATCGGTGTATAACCTGTCCGGCGACGCCAAACGTTTATTTGCGGAGGTGAGCCATCGACGAGCAGGTTGCCCCAGTCAGAACGAGGCCGGTCGAGAGAACAGGCAAACGCCGGCGGAGGAGCCTACGCCCTCTTTGGTACGTCCTCGGCCTGGTCCTGCTGGGCTTGCTGGCCTGGCGGCTTTTCGCCCCGGGTAGCGGCGGCGGCAAGCACGCCGGGGCAGGGCCGCAGGCGCAGCGCGTCGGCGCGGCAAAGGTGGCCACGTCGGACATCCACGTCGTGCTGTCCGGCCTGGGCACCGTTACCCCGCTGGCCACCATCACGGTGCAGACGCAGATCAGCGGCCAACTCCTCTCGGTGGGTTACAAGGAGGGCCAGATCGTCCACAAGGGCGATTTCTTGGCCCAGATCGACCCGCGCCCCTATGAGGTGGCGCTCGAACAGGCTCAGGGGACCTATGCGCATGACAGCATGTTGCTGGCCCAGGCACAGTCCGACCTGCAACGCTACCTCCTGCTGAACCGGCAGGACAGCATCTCCCGCCAGCAGGCGGTGGACCAGCAATTCCTGGTCAAGCAGGACCAGGGCACGGTGCTGCAGGACCAGGGCACCATCGACACCGACAAGCTGAACCTCACCTACTGCCACATCACCTCGCCGGTGACCGGGCGTGTCGGGTTGCGCCTGGTGGACCCCGGCAACTACGTGCAGACCAGCAGCTCGACCGGCCTGGTCGTGGTGACGCAGCTGCAGCCGATCTCGGTCATCTTCGTGCTGCCGGAAGACGACGTCCAGGGCGTCTGGCAGGCGCTGCGGGCTGGCCGCATCTTGCAGGTCACCGCCTGGGACCGCACCAACGCCACCCAGCTGGCCGCCGGAACGCTGGAGACGGTGGACAACGAGGTGGACACCACCACCGGCACGGTAAAGCTGCGCGCCACCTTTCCGAACGCGGACTACGCGCTGTTTCCGAACCAGTTCGTCAACGCCCGGCTGCTGCTGCAAACCTTGCAGACCGCCACAGTGGTGCCGGTGGCAGCGGTGCAGCACGGCGCACCCGGCGCGTTCGTCTACCTGATCAAGCCGGACAGCTCCGTGTCCGTCCAGGTCATCAAGCCCGGCATCACCGACGAGGACCAGGTGCAGGTGCTTTCGGGCGTGAAGCCTGGTGACCAGGTCGTGGTGGATGGTGCCGACCGGCTCCGCGACGGAGCAAAGGTGCGGGTCACGTCTGACCAGGGGAATACGTCCGCGACCGTGAACGGCGGGCCGGGCGCGTCGCCGGGGAAGCAGCCTGGCAACGCGACGCCAGCGAACCGCAAGAAGTAAGAAAGCAGTTCTTTTTTGAAAAAAAGAACCAAAAAACTTGTGACTCCGCTGTCGCCCGTTCGCCGGCGAGCGCGCGACAGCGGAGTCAAAGTTTTTTTGCTTCTTTTTTTCAAAAAAAGAAGGCCTTGCCTTAACCCATGGGCCCCTCGCGCATCTTCATCCTCCGCCCCGTCGGCACCACCCTGCTGATGGCGGCACTCCTGCTCATCGGCATCGTGGCCTACAACTTCCTGCCCGTCTCCGCCTTGCCCGAGGTGGACTATCCCACCATCCAGGTCAGCACCTTCTACCCCGGCGCCAGCCCGGACGTGATGACCACCGCGGTGACGGCACCGCTGGAGCGCCAGTTCGGCGAGATGCCGGGCCTCAGCCAGATGAGCTCGATCAGCTCCGGCGGCGCCTCCGTCATCACCCTGCAGTTCGACCTCGACCTCTCGCTGGACGTGGCCGAGCAGGAGGTGCAGGCGGCGATCAACGCGGCCACCAGCCTGCTGCCCTCCGACCTGCCGGCACCGCCGGTCTACGCCAAGGTGAACCCGGCCGACACGCCGGTGCTCACCCTGGCGATCACCTCGAAAACCCTGCCGCTGCCGCAGGTCGAGGACCTCGCCGACGTCCGCATGGCGCAGAAGCTGAGCCAGGTGAACGGCGTGGGCCTTGTCTCCATCACCGGCGGCCAGCGCCCCGCCGTGCGCGTGCAGATCAATCCGCGCGCACTCGCCGCCTACGGCCTGGCCATCGACGACATCCGCACCGACATCGGCAACCAGAACACCGACACGCCGAAGGGCAACTTCGACGGCCCCACGCAGAACACCACCATCAACAACAACGACCAGCTGCAAAGTGCCGACGAGTACAAGCGCCTGATCATCGCCTACAAGAACGGCGACGCGGTGCGCCTGCAGAACGTGGCCACCGTGGTGCAGGGCACCGAGAACGCCGAGCTGGCCGCGTGGGCCGGACGCACGCCGGCGATCATCCTCAACATCCAGCGCCAGCCTGGGTCAAACGTGATCGCTGTGGTGGCCGCGTTGAAAAGCCTGTTGCCCAAGCTCGAACAGTCGCTGCCCGCAGCCCTCGACGTCGCCGTGCTGTCCGACCAGACCACCACCATCCGCGCGTCCGTCGCCGACGTGGAGTTCGAGCTGGGGCTGGCCGTGGCGCTCGTCGTGCTGGTGATCTTCGTGTTCCTGCGCACCTTGCCGGCCACGCTGATACCCAGCCTCTCCGTGCCGCTGTCCCTGGTGGGCACGCTGGCCGGCATGTACGCGTTCGGCTTCTCGCTGGACAACCTCTCCCTGATGTCGCTGACTATCGCCACCGGGTTCGTGGTGGACGACGCCATCGTCATGATCGAGAACATCGCCCGCTACATCGAGGCCGGCGAGGCGCCGCTGGAAGCCGCCCTGCGCGGCTCCGGCGAGATCGGCTTCACCATTATCTCGCTGACCGTCTCGCTGATCGCCGTGCTGATC
>CAXUIR010000011.1:0-13212 GCA_964251005.1 uncultured Acetobacteraceae bacterium
CCTTGTGGTAGGCTTGCCGGATGCCGTGCACCTCCAGCAGGTTGGTCCCGGCCTCAACACCAGGCCCGGCAGCCGGATGGGTCGCGAGCGTTGAAGTGTCCATGATGCGCGTCCTATTGGTCCGATGGCAACGGGCGCTTCAGCCCGTTGGCTGAATCGGCCCAACAAAGCGACCTAGTGCAAAGCACTAGGAGAAGGTCAGCCGGCGGGCGGCGTAGGCGTACATCGGCCGCCACAGCAGCCGGTTGAACAGCAGCACAAAGCCCGACATCACCGCGACGCCCAGCACGATCTTGGGCGTGTCGCCGTCCGCGCTCGCCTGCGCGATATACCAGCCAATGCCGTCGGCGTGGATGCGGTCGCTGCCCCAGCTCGCCACTTCCGCCACAATCGCCGCGTTCCACGACCCGCCCGACGCCGTAATCGCCCCCGTGACGTAGTAGGCGAAAATCCCCGGCAAAATCACCCGGCGCCACCACAGCAAGCCGCCAACCCGGAAGTTGTCGGAGGCTTCAAGCAGGTCCCCCGGAAACGCGGCCGCCCCGGCGATCACGTTGAACAGGATATACCACTGCGTCCCCAGCACCATCAGCGGCGTCAGCCAGATGTTCGGGTTCAGCGCGTAGCGCACGATCAGCACCACGAAGATCGGGTAGAACAGATTTGCCGGGAACGCGGCGAGGAACTGCGCCGCACCGCCCATCACGCGCGCCAGCTTCGGCCGCAGCCCGATCATCACGCCCAGCGGCACCCACACCAAGGTCGCCAGCGTCATCAGCACGATCACCCGGATCATGGTGTAGACGCCCATCAGCACCGCGGTGCCCACATCGTCCAGCCCCAAATGCCCGGCGACGCAGAAGCGCACCACGCGCCACAACGCCCATGCGGCGGCGGCCGCCAGCGCGGCGACCCACACCGCGTCCGTCACGCGCGAGGCGGTGCGGTCCCGCCGCCGGCGCTGGCGAATGCGCGGCGCCAGGCGCAGGCCGGTCACTGCAAAGAACACGCTGCCCAGCGCGTCGCCGCCCAGGCGCAGCAGTCGGGTGCGGCGCAGCAGCGCCAGCATCCACGGGTCCTCCCCCTGGTCCACCTGAGTCGTCTCGAAGCGGAACTTGCCGCTCCACGCCACCAGCGGGCGGAACAGCAACTGGTCGTAGGCCAGGATCACCAGCAGCATCGCCACGATGGCGTAGAGCACGGCGTGGATGCTGCGCGCGGCAAGTGCGGCGGCGATGTAGCTGCCGATGCCGGGCAACTGGAACGTGGTGTTGCCAACGGTGACCGCCTCGCTGGCCACCAGGAAGAACCAGCCGCCGGACATCGACATCATCATGTTCCACACCAGCCCGGGCACCGCGAACGGCACCTCCAGCCGCCAAAACCGCTGCCAGGGCGAGAGGCCGAAACCACGCGCCGCCTCGTCGAGGTCTGAGGGCAGCGTGCTGAGCGACTGGAACATGCTGAACGCCATGTTCCAGGCCTGGCTGGTAAAGATGACGAACACCACGGCCAGCTCGGCACCGATCACCTGGCCGGGAAACAGGCCGAGGAAGAACGTGACGGTGAAGGTGAGAAAGCCGAAGATGGGCAGCGACTGCAGGATGTCGAGGATCGGCACCAGCACCAGGCCGGCGCGCCGGCTTTTCGCCGCCCAAGTGGCGTAGGTGAAGGTGAACAACAGCGAGCACGCGAGGGCCGCGAACATCCGCATCACCGTGCGCAGCGCGTAGCCGGGCAGGTATGCCGGGTCGAGCTGGATGGCGGCGGTCTGCGGCACGGCCGAGAGCGGCGCCAGCGTGTGGCGGGCGGCGTGGGCGACCGCAACCAGCACGGCCGAGATGAACAGCAGGGCGGCCAGGTCGAAGCCGTTGGGCAGGCGGCGGATGCTGGCCGTGTTGGGGGCGGGCACCTGCAGGGTGGTGTCGGACATGGCGCGCTGCCCCGGGGGTTCGGCGCCCTGAGAGCATCGACGCGGGGCGAGCGCAAGCAAGCAAGGCCTTCTTTTTCGAGAAAAAGAAGCAAAAAGCTTTTACGTCCGCTGTCGCGATCCTCTCCGGCGAGCGCGCGATAGCGGACGCAGAACGTGGCTGCACCGGCTGAGCGAGAAGGAACACACCACATGCTGACCAGGACCGCACTCTACGAAGGCACCATCCAGCCCGGCCGCGAGGAGGAGTTCTTCACCCGCGTCCGCAACGAGCTCGAGCCGCTGTGGCGCCGCTTTCCCAACGTGACCGCCGTGCGCGTGCAACGCACCCGCAGCGCGGACCACGACGCACGCCCGATCGCGATGATCCTGGAGATGGACTTCCCGGACATGGCGTCCATCGAAGCGTGCCTGGCCTCGCCGATCCGGCCTGAGTCACACGCGGCGACCGTCGAGGTGATGAAGTTGTTCGACGGTAGGTTCTATCATCTCGTCAGCGACGCAACAGTATTGACGCCGGCGGTTTCTACGGAACCGTAAGAAAGCAAGCACTTCTTTTTCTGAAGAAAAAGAAGCAAAAGTTTTTTGGTTCTTTTTTTCAAAAAAGAACTGCTTGCTTGCCTATCTTGCGTTTCCCCGCCCAAGCTCCTTCAAAACCTGCGTCCGAACCCCCTGCCGCTCGAACATCCACCCAGGATACTCCGCCGGCAACACGCTCACCTGGTCCAGCGCGTCCAACTCCTGCTCGCTCAGCTCCAAGTTCGTAGCTGCAATGTTGTCGTCCAGCTGCTCCGTCCGCTTGGCGCCGATGATTACGCTGCTCACCACACGCCTATGCAGCAGCCAAGCCAGCGCCACCTGCGCAACCGACACGCCGCGCGCTTCGGCGATCGGCCGCATCGCATCGATGCAGGCGTAGGCACGCGCGCGCTCCACCGGCGGGAAGTCGAACTGCGCGCGCCGTCCGTCGCCGGCATACTCCTGGTCGCGCGTGTACTTGCCGCTGAGCAGGCCGCCGGCCAGCGGGCTCCACACCATCAAACCCACGTGCTCGTGCCGCAGCATCGGCACGATCTCGCGCTCCAGGTCGCGCCCGGCGAGCGTGTAGTAAGCCTGCAGGCTTTCGAACCGCGCCAGGCCGTGCCGCTCGGCAATCCCCAGCGCTTTCACGACCTGCCACGCCGCCCAGTTCGAAACACCGACGTAGCGCACGTGCCCGTGCTGCACGAGAACGTCGAGCGCGCGCACCGTCTCCTCGATCGGCGTCACCGCGTCGAAGCCGTGGACCTGATACAGGTCGATGTGGTCGAGCTGCAGACGCTTCAAGCTGGCCTTGCACGCATCGATCAGGTGCAGCCGCGAGTTGCCGCGGCTGTTGGCGCCAGGCCCCGTCTGGCCGAACGCCTTGGTGGCGACGACGACGTTCTCGCGCGGTATCTTCAGGTTGCGCAACGCCTGGCCGGTGATCTGTTCCGACAGCCCCTCGGCATACACGTCGGCAGTGTCGAGGAAGTTGATCCCCGCATCGATCGCGCGGCCGACCAGATGCTCGGCTTCCTCCTGCGTCAGCGCGCCGATCTTCTGCCACATGCCTTCGCCGCCGCCGAACGTCATCGTGCCGAGGCACAGCTCGGAGACCAGCATGCCGGTCTGGCCTAGTTTGTTCATGCGCATGAGTGGGTGTCCCGGAAGAAAGAAAGGAAGCAGTTCTTTTTTGAAAAAAAGAACCAAAAAACTTTTGCTCTCTTGAGTGCGTCGTGGTGATGCGTGTGGTTTCAGCCGTCCGCGACAGCCGAGACAAAAGTTTTTGCTTCTTTTTTTCAAAAAAGAAGGCTTGCTTTACTCTTCGTTTCTGGCCCGCGTCGTCCCGAAAATATACCCAAGCAACGCAGTCAACAGCGGCAGAAGCAGGTTCAACAGGATGAGTTGCGCCATCTGCAGCCAGAACGCGCGAAACGCCGCACGCTGGTCGGCCAGCTGATGGATGATTTCGGAGAGCTGGTGCAGCTGCTCGGCGCTGCCGCCCGGCTGCTTCAGCAGGCTGCTCGTGGCCTGCGTCAGTGCCGCGCCCTCGGTGAAGTCGGCGGAGATCAGGTAGGCGGCCAGCAACACCACGCAGGCCATCACCATCGCCAGCACGATCTTCGTCAGCAACACGCCCGCGGCGGCGACGGGTGGTAGCCGCCCGGCGGTGATCTCGGCGTCCAGCGGGATGGCACTGCGCGCCAGGCTGACATGCGGCGGCGTGTCCTCCACGGCGGGCGGCACCGTCAGGTGATCGGCTGCACGCGGTCCAGGCTCGGCAGGGTGATGCGGGTGAGTTTCTCGCCGTCTTCGGTGCCCGACAGCACCACCCGGCCGCGCAGGCGTTCGTCCACCGCCCAGTTCAGCAGACCCAGTGCGTCCCGCGCGATGTCCGTCATCTTGGCGCCGCCGAGCTTGGTCTGCATGGAGTAGAGCAGTTCGTCAGGGACTTTCAGGCGGAACTCGGCCATCGGGGGCAGCCTCCAGGTTGGTTACTCCAACATTGCTCCGCAAAACCTCCACATCAAGTCCCGTTTTCATCCAAGAACTCTCCGTCCGGCTCCAGCACCGGCCGGGTCCAGCGCCGCTGCAGCCACGCAACCCCCACCAGGTCGAACACTCCCACCCAAAGCCGGTCGAGCGTGCCGTATTTGCTGGCCCCGCGGGTGCGTGGCCGATGCCCGACCGCCACGCTCACCACTTGCCGCCGGGGGGGTATCAACCGCGCGGCCAGGAAGCGGTGCATGTGGTCGAACGCGGGCAAGGCCAGGAAATCCGCCCGGCGGAACACCTTCAGCCCGCAGCCGGTGTCCGGCGTGGCGTCGCCCAGCATACGGGCGCGTATGGCGTTGGCCGCGCGCGAGCTCAGCCGCTTGATCCGGCTGTCGCGCCGCGTGGTGCGGTGGCCGGCGACCAGGCTCAGCGCCGGCAGAAGCTGCGCGCGGGCCAGCAGGGCGGGGATGTCTGCCGGGTCGTTCTGCCCGTCGCCGTCCAGCGTGGCGACCCAGGTGCCGGATGCGGCAAGGATGCCGGTGATGATGGCCGCACTCTGGCCGCAGCCGGTGCGGTGGCGGCGAATGGTCAGGGGGCCGGCCTGGGCGGCGGCGCGCAACGCGGCGGCGGTCTCGTCGGTGCTGCCGTCGTCCACGTAGACTATCTCATGCGGCGTGCCGGCCAGGGCGGCGCGGATTTCGCCGACCAGCGGGGCGATGTTGGCCGCCTCGTTGCGCACCGGCACCACGACGGAGACGACCGCGCTCCCCAGGCCGGCCGAACCACCGGATCTGGTTGCCGCCGACTCTGTGGCAGGGGGCTGTGGGGCTTGCATGGGAGGGCGCCGGTAGCACCTGGAACCGGGCAGGGATAGCAGGCCGGCGATTTGGCTTGGCACCCCTCCAGCCGGATTGTAGCCTCGCACGATGCCTTTCGACGACCGCAGTTTCCCTAGCATCGAGGCCGCTCTCGACCGCCGCCGCCGTCACCGCGTGGCCGCCTGGCTGTTCGTCGTGTCCTTCATGATCTGGGGCATGGTGGTGCTCGGCGGCGCCACGCGGCTGACCGGCTCCGGCCTGTCCATCATGGAGTGGGCGCCGCTGTCCGGCGCCCTGCCGCCGCTCTCCCACGCCGAGTGGGAGCGCCTGTTCGCCCTCTACAAGCAGATCCCGCAATACGCGCTGCTGCACCCGGGCATGGACCTGGCCGGCTTCCGCGGCATCTTTTGGCTCGAGTGGACCCACCGCGCCTGGGGCCGGCTGATGAACGTGGTCTTCCTCATCCCGCTCGTCTGGTTCGCCGTCACCGGCGCCATCCGCCGCCCGATGATTCTGCGCCTGGTCGGCCTCTACGCGCTGGGCGCGCTGCAGGGCGCCGTCGGCTGGTTCATGGTTGCGTCCGGCTTCGAGGCGGCCAGCACCGCCGTCTCTCCCTACCGCCTGGTGCTGCACCTCTGCCTGGCGCTGACCCTGTTCGCCGGCATGCTGTGGACCGCGTTCGGCGTGCTGGAGCCGGTGGCCCCCTCTATCCCGCATGGCCGCCACCTGCGCCGCCTGGCGCGCGGCGCCGCCGCCTGCGTCGCACTCGCCATCCTGGCGGGCGGCTTCACCGCCGGCACCCATGCCGGCCTGGTCTACGACAGCTTCCCGCTGATGGATGGGCGGCTATTCCCCGCCGGCTACGCGGACCTGCACCCGTTCCTGCGCAACCTGACCGAGAACGTCACCGCCGTGCAGTTCGACCACCGCCTGCTGGCCACGCTGGCCGCCGTGCTGACCCTGGCGACGGTGGTGACCGGCCTGCTGCCCGCCGCCCGCGCGCGATTGCCGCAGCCCGCCCGCGTCGCCCTTGCCTGCATGGGCGCGCTGGTGCTGACCCAGTATAGCCTCGGTGTGGCCACCCTGCTGTCTCACGTGCCGGTTCCGCTCGCCGCCGCACACCAGGCGACCGCCGTGCTGCTGCTGGCCGCAACGCTCGCCGTCACCCACTCCCTGCGCGGCGCTCGTTGACGCCGCGTTCACGCCTGTCCCTCTAGGATCACAACATGTCGGCCCTGGCCACTACCGACGACCTGTTCTTCAACCGTGCCGACGCCACGCTGGACCGCGTGTCCGCCGAGCGCATCACCGCCGACGCCCTGGCCGGTGCGGACGACGGCGAGCTGTTCCTGGAATACCGCGAGTCGGAGAGCATCAGCCTCGACGACGGCCGCATCCGCGCCGCCAACTACGACACCGCCATGGGCTTCGGACTCCGCTGCGTGCTCGGCGAGGAGACCGGCTACGCCCATGCCGGCGAGCTGTCGGATGCCGCCCTGCGCCGCGCGTCGGCCACCGTCAGCGCGGTGCGCGGCGGCCGCAAGGGGACCGCCTCGGTGGCGCCCAACGGCACCAACGCGCGGCTGTATTCGGACGCCTCGCCGATCACCCATGACGGCTTCGCCGGCCGAGCCGCCGTCCTCTCCGAGATCGACGCCTACGCGCGCGGCAAGGACAGCCGTGTGGCGCAGGTGATGGCCTCGCTGCACGGCGAGTGGCAGGCGGTGCAGATCGTGCGCGCCGACGGCAGCCGCACCGCCGACCTGCGCCCGCTGGTGCGGCTGAACGTTAGCGTGGTGGTCGAGCGCGACGGCAAGCGAGAGTCCGGCACCCACGGCATGGGCGGCCGCGAGGGTTTCGACCGCTTCCTGGCCCCTGCAACCTGGCGCGCCGCGGTGGACGAGGCGCTGCGCCAGGCGATTCTGAAGCTGGACTCCGTCCCCGCGCCGGCCGGCGAGATGGAGGTGGTGCTGGGCAACGGCTGGCCCGGCATCCTGCTGCACGAGGCGATCGGCCACGGCCTGGAAGGCGACTTCAACCGCAAGAAGACCAGCGCGTTCGCCGGCCTGATGGGCCAGCAGGTCGCCAGCCGAGGTGTCACCGTGGTGGACGACGGCACGCTGGCCGACCGCCGCGGCTCGCTGACCATCGACGACGAGGGTACCCCCACCAACCGCACCGTGCTGATCGAGGACGGCATCCTGACCGGCTACCTGCAGGACCGCCTCAACGCCCGGCTGATGGGCGTGCGCCCCACCGGCAACGGCCGGCGCGAGAGCTTCGCCCACGCGCCGATGCCGCGCATGACCAACACCGTCATGCTGAACGGCACCCACCACAAGGACGAGATGATCGCGTCCGTTAAGCGCGGGCTCTACGCGGTGAACTTCGGCGGCGGCCAGGTGGACATCACCAGCGGCAAGTTCGTCTTCTCCGCCAGCGAGGCGTACCTCATCGAGGACGGCCGGGTCACCGCGCCGGTTAAGGGCGCGACCCTGATCGGCAACGGCCCGGACAGCCTGACCAAGGTCGACATGATCGGCGGCGACATGGAGCTCGACCCCGGCATCGGCACCTGCGGCAAGAACGGCCAGGGCGTGCCGGTGGGCGTAGGACAGCCGACGCTGAAGATCAGGGGACTGACGGTCGGGGGGACGGCTACCTGAGGTCGAGTTTCCGGCCACACGAAAGCGAAGCGGGCTCGTTGGGCTATGCCTGGATAAGCGCATCGGGCCTGCGCGTGAGAGCTGGTCTTCGGCAGGCTTGTCGCAGCAAGAAAGCAAGGCCTTCTTTTTTGAAAAAAAGAAGCAAAAAACTTTTGTCCCAGCTGTCGCGGACCGTTCAACAGACGCGCGCCAAGGAGCAAAAGTTTTTTGGTTCTTTTTTTCAAAAAAGAACTGCTTGCTTTCTTGCTTACCGGATCGCCGGCGTAGCGGCCATGCTCGCCTGCGCGGTGCCGGCGTGGGCAGACGCGCCGGATTGTCCGCCGAAAGGCGACCTGCCGATCCCGCTGCTGCCGCACACCAGGGCGGCGCTGGCGACCAACCAGCCGCTGGTGGCCGTCGCCCTCGGCTCGAGCTCCACGCGCGGTTGGATGGCCACCGACATCGCGCATTCCTACCCGGCGCTGCTGCAGCGCTACCTCAACGACGACCTGCCGCGCGCGGACTTCGCCTTCATCAACCGCGGCATCGGCGGCCAGGACGCGCCGGAGGAGCTGGCCCGGCTGGATTCCGACGTGCTGGCGGTGCGGCCGCAGCTGGTCATCTGGCAGGTGGGCGCCAACGGCGCGGTCCATGACGAGTCGCCGCAGCTGTTCCGCCAGTTGCTGGAGGAGGGCATCGCCAAGCTGAAGGCGGCGGGTGCCGACGTGGTGCTGATGGACAACCAGCGCAGCCAGCGCATTCTGTCAGCCCCGGAACATTCGGTGATCGACGAGACGCTGCGCGAAATCGCTGCCGAGAGCAAGGTGAACCTGTTTTCCCGCGGCACGCTGATGGACCACTGGGCGGCCGAGGGCGCGCCGTACGACGACTTCATCGCCGTGGACGGCTTCCACATGAACAACCGCGGCTACGCGTGCCTGGCGCAGGCGATCGCTGACGTGATCACCGCGGCGTTGAAGCAGCCTTTTGCGCAGCAGGTGAGCAAGCACAACTGAAAACAACACCGCGGAGAAAGAAAGCAAGGCCTGCTTTTTTGAAAAAAAGCAGCAAAAAACTTTTGCTTCGGCTGTCGCGGACTCTCCCTCAGCGTGTATCCAAGGGAACAAAAGTTTTTTGGTTCTTTTTTTCAAAAAAGAACCGCTTGCCTTGCCTTCCTTTCGTGAGCACGTTTTATCCCCGCCAAACATACCTGCTGGACATGGCGAAGTTGAACACCGCGGCCACAAACGCGCCGGCGAGGCCGGAGGCGAACCAGCCGGAGCCGTGGGTGAACACGAAGCTCGCAACACCGATGTTGGAGAGCGCGCCGGTGCCGCACACGAGGTAGAACTTCAGCAGACCTGTCGCCGCTGCTCTGCCGCGCAACCTGCGGTCGCCATAGGTGAAGCTGTTGTCGAGGAAGAAGTTGAACGTCATCGCGATCACGGTCGCGGTTTCCTGCGACCGGTCGAAACCCAGCCCCCTCGCGCGGACCAGCAGGGACAGCGCCGCCATGTTCACCGCCACGCCGAGCAGCCCGGTGAAGGCGAACAGGGCGAAACGTGCCGGGATCCACCCCATGCTGCGTTTTTCGATGATCATGCCGACATAGTCGAACACCACGGTGGCGTTGAGCTTGCTGTCGCCCTCGGTGCGCAGCCGGAACGTGTAAGGCACTTCCCTGATCCGCAGCGGGCGCGCGGCGGACGCGGCTATGTCGAGCAGTATCTTGAAGCCTGCGCCGGACAGTCGGGGCGCCACGTCGACGAACAGCTCGCGTCTTAGCCCGAAGAAGCCGCTCATCGGGTCGCTGATCGGCGAGGACGTCGCCATGCGGGCCATCCAGGTGGCAACCGAGCTGCCCGTCTTTCGCGTGCGGGTCCACTCCCCCACCCCGCCGCCGGCCGTGTAGCGAGAGGCGACGACGAGGTCGCACTCCGGCTCGGCCAGGCAGGCGAGCATCCGCGGGATGATCGCCTCGTCGTGCTGCAGGTCGGCGTCCATGACGATGATCAGCGGCGCGAACGTGGCCAGGCAGCCCTCGATGACCGCGCTGGACAGGCCGCGCCGGCCGATCCGCCGGACGCAGCGCAGCGTGTCGCCGCCGCGGGCCGCGGCATCGACGATGCCGGCCGTGCCGTCCGGGGAGTTGTCGTCGACGACGATCATCTCCCAGCGGCAAACCCCGTCGAGCAGCTTGTGCAGCCGGCCGGCGAGCACGAGGATGTTGCGCGCTTCGTTGTAGGTCGGAACGACGATGGCGAGCTCGACAGCGCCGCCATCGGCCCAGCGCGCGGCGGGGCCGCTCACGTGCGGGATGGACATCGTGTCGGACAAACGCGTGTCTCCCATCGTCAAACACCTCGGGGTTCCGGCGGGCGCGGGCACCGGTGCAACACGCACCAGCGGCAATTTAGGCCGCGGCCCGCGATCATCCAAGCCGGGCCGGTGCCGTCCGCCCCGGCCGTCGCGGCCGCCAGGCGGGTAGCTGCGCAGCCACGCCTGTGCCGGCTTGGCTCACTGCTTCACCGCTAACAGCGCCGCGCTGCCGGTATGCCGGAGGCACTTCAGCCGAGAGCCAGGAAGAAGCAGCGCGCGAGGGGGGTCCGGGTCGTCGGAGGGCGGCACCGCACGGCGAGTATCGGCGCCAGCAACGCCGCCTTCATGAGGATGAGACCGGCCTACCAGAGCCACGCGCGGTCGCCGTCTTTGCAGCAGGCTTCCTGACGGTGTGAACCAGCCTTTTTCCATGCCGGGCGTCTGGGCACGCTCGGAGGACTTCGTTCAGCTTATACCAACGGGCGTGGAGTTTGACCGTTGCGAAGCAAGCAAGGCCTTCTTTTTTGGAAAAAGAAGCAAAAAACTTTTGTCTCCGCTGTCGCGGACTCATCCGAAGAGCGCGCGACCGCGGAGTCAAAGTTTTTTGGTCCTTTTTTTCAAAAAAGGACTGCTTACTTTCTGTGAGTCAGCATCAAGGCCGGCTGGTATTACCAGCACGCGTGGCGGCTGACATTCGCAGGGAAGGAAGGCCTTCTTTTTTGGGAAAAAAGAAGCAAAAAACTTTTGCTCCTACGCCTGCGCCACGGTCAGGCCTGGTTCTGCCAATTTGTGTGCTTGCATCGGCATCCTCCACCTTGATGCAGGCGCGGAAGTAAGAGTTTTTTGGTCCTTTTCTCCAAAAAGGACCGCTTGTTTTCTATGTGTCAGCCTGAAAGCCCGCTGGTATGACCAGCGACTATGAATTCCTGGTTCATCGGAGCTCAGGAAGAAAAGCAAGGCCTGCTTTTTTGAAAAGAAGCAGCAAAAAACTTTTATCCTGGCTGTCGTGAAGGTTCTGCAGCGCGGCGCAAGGAACAAAAGTTTTTTGGTTCTTTTTTTCAAAAAAGAACCGCTTGCTTGCTTGTGCTTCCGGCCTTCAGGAAGCCCCAGATGGCAAGCTCAGCGTCAGGATCCGTCAGACGCCGAGGCGCGGGCGGGCGTCCTGCTACCCCGGCATGGAAACGTCCGTCAGCCGCTTGTACTCCTCCTGCGCGAACCGATCCGTCATTCCCGCCACGTAGTCGCACACCACGCCGGCCGCCTGCGCCGGCTGCCCCTCGCCCGCCTGCGCCCGCCAGCCGTCCGGCAGCGTCGCGGGGTCTGCGTGCAGCAGCCCGAACAGCTCCTCCGTCAGCCGGCGCGCTTTCGACGTCATCCGGTTCACCCGCCAGTGCCGGTACATCCGCGCGCGCAGGAACTCCTTGATCGCGTGGTTGGCCTCCGCCATCCGCGGCGAGAACCCCACCACCGGCTTCTTCGCCCGCCGTATCTTGTCGGCACTGTCCGGGTCCAGCGCCGCCAGCCGCGCCCGCGTCTCGGTCACCAGGTCGCTGACCAGGGCGTGGATGATGCGGCGGATCGTCTCGTGGCGCAGGCGCTGGGGCGGCACGTCCAGGCTGGACCGGCGCGCCTCGGCCAGCGCCTCGCCCACAATCGGCAAGTGCGCGATCTCGTCCGGGCCGAACAGGCCGAAGCGCATGCCATCGTCCAGGTCGTGGCTGTGGTAGGCGATGTCGTCGGACAGGGAAGCCACCTGCGCCTCGGCCGAGGGATGGCTGCCCAGCATCAGGTTGTGCCGCGCGTTGTAGGCCGCGATGTAGGCCGGCGGGTTGCTCAGCGGGCCGTTGTGCTTGACTAGGCCCTCCAGCGTCTCCCACGTCAGGTTCAGCCCGTCGAACGCGGCGTAGCGGCCTTCCAGCCGCGTCACCACACGCAGCGTCTGGGCGTTGTGGTCGAAGCCGCCATACGGCTTCATCCGGGCGTTCAGCGCGTCCTCGCCGGCGTGGCCGAAGGGCGGGTGGCCGAGGTCGTGCGCCAGCGCCAGCGCTTCGGCCAGGTCCTCGTCCAGCTGCAGCTCGCGGGCGATCGAGCGGGCGATCTGGGCCACCTCCAGGCTGTGGGTCAGCCGCGTGCGGTAGAAATCGCCCACGTGGTTTACGAAGACCTGGGTCTTGTATTGCAGCTTGCGGAACGCCGAGCTGTGGATCACCCGGTCGCGGGGGGGGGGGCGCCGGGCGGCGGGGGGGGGCCCCCCCGGGGCGGGGCCGGGCGCCCCGGGGGGGCGCCACGACGCCTCGGGTTCGTGGTGCAGCCGCCCGCGCGAGCTCTCCGCCCGGACGGCGTAAGGGGCCAGGTCCATGGCGGGAGGGGATGGCACATTCGCCCCGGGCTGACTATCTAAGGGGTATGAGCTTTTCAGTCACTGACCGCGCGATGGGCCGCGTCGCCGAGATCGTCGCCGCCGAGGGCCGCCAGGCCGCACTGCGCGTGGCGGTGCTGGCCGGCGGCTGCAGCGGCTTCCAGTACAAGTTCGACCTGGACGAGGCGGTGCAGCCGGACGACCTGGTGATCGAACGTGGCGCCGCCCGTGTGGTGGTGGACCCGACCAGCCTGGACCTGCTGGGTGGGGCGGAGCTGCACTATGCGGACGAGCTGATGGGCAGCTATTTTACCGTGCGCAATCCTAACGCCACCAGCGCTTGCGGGTGTGGGACTAGTTTTTCGATCGACTAAGGAAGAAAGGCCTTCTTTTTTGAAAAAAAGAAGCAAGAAACTTTTGCCACGGCTGTCGCGGACCTCTCCGCACGGCGCGCTTAGGGACCAAAAGTTTTTTGGTTCTTTTTTTCAAAAAAGAACTGCTTGCTTGCTTTGAAGATCGCCACCTGGAACGTCAACGGCAGCCGCGCCCGCGAGCAGAACATCTGCCGCTGGTTGGAAACCAACACCCCCGACCTGCTGCTGTTGCAGGAGATCAAGTGTGAGG
>CAXUIR010000011.1:13222-17608 GCA_964251005.1 uncultured Acetobacteraceae bacterium
CGGCGGCCAGAAAGGCTTCAACGGCGTAGCGGCTCTTGCCCGCGCGCCGTTGGACGTGACGCTGACCCGCCTGCCCGGCCTGCCCGACGACGACGCACAGGCGCGCTACCTGGAGGTGGCGTTCGGGGGCCTGCGCGTCGGCAATTTGTACCTGCCGAACGGCAACTCCAACGGGGACCTCGGCTACCAATACAAGTTGCGCTGGATGGAGTGCCTCTCCGCGCACGCAGCCGCCTTGCTGGCGGACGACGAAAACCTGATCCTCGCCGGCGACTACAACGTGTGTCCTGAAGACGTCGACTTCGCGCCGAACGTGCTAGGGCCGGAGGACGCGCTGGTGCGCCCGGAAACCCGCGCGCGCTATTGGCAGATGATCTGGGCCGGCCTGACGGACGCCGTGCGCGCGGTCAAACCCGAAGGCACCTGCTACACTTTCTGGGACTACCAGGCTGGGTGCTGGGCCAAGAACCGCGGGTTGCGCATCGACCACGCGCTGCTCTCGCCCGGCGTGGCCCAACGGCTGGTGTCGGCGGTGCCTGACAAACAGGCGCGGGCAGAGGACACGCCGTCGGACCACGTACCTCTGGTGGTGACGCTGCAGTAGGAGCGTTGATCGTTCACATCAACCGACAAGAATGTCGGCTTCCGAACACGGTGCGGTGCGGACTTTGCGGCGGTAGAAGCAAACCTGGTTATTGACCAAGTTAATCCGGTCGCGCTGTCGCGGAGCTTTCTTCGCACGAGAACAAAGAAGGCGTTGCTTCGAGGACTGAGCGTCATCTGCCTTCCAGCGTTCCGTTGATCCGACCGGTAACAGGCAAGCCAAGCGGTTCTTTTTTGAAAAAAAGAACCAAAAAACTTTTGCTATCTAGGGCGCGCGCTGCGGAACCATCGCGATAGCAGGGACAAAAGTCTTCTGCTTCTTTTCTTCAGAAAAGAAGGCCTTGCCTTCCTTGCCGAACTTCAAACGATAACGTGCCAACAGTATCGATCAGGATTCGGCTCAGACCGCGCCTGGAGAACGCCGAGCGTCCGTGCACGAGCAACCACCGAGGGCCAGGCGGACGAGCGAGCAAAGGCGAGCATCGTCGCAAAATCTGCCGCCAACGCCGCATGCGCACGCGAGATGTCGAACGCCGCCTGCAACGCCATCACCTTGACGATCCTGCTGCCGTCACGACGCAGGCGGTTGTCGAGATACGTGTTGAGCACTCGCGCTTCCGCCACGTGCAAACGCAGCCGCGACGTGATGGCGATCAGATGCCATCGCATCTCTGCCGACCCGTCTTCCAGTCGGCGGTCGAGCAGCGGCTGCCTGTGCGGCTCGAACAGCATCGCGCTGCTGCGACTGACCTTTTCCAACGCGTCTGCTGCGCGCATCCGAACAAGCGGGTCAAGATGACCCAGACACTGCCACAGCGCGTCGAAACGCGCCGGGTCCTGCTCGACGCAAGCGGCGACCGCGTCGGCCTCGCCCACCGACCTGCGGTCGCCGCCCTGCAGGCGCCGTGCGACATCTTCGATGGTCAAGCCAGGGCGCGCTGCAGACAGGTAAAGGAAGCAGTTGTTTTTCGAACAGAATCAAAAAACTTCTGTCTGTGCGAAATGCGCCATGACGAACCGTGTTGTTTCATACCAGCAACCCCGAAGCCTCACCCTTTCAACGTCCGGCAAAACCTGCTTTTCCAAAAACGCCTGGTCCTGCTGTCGAGAACGTTCTGCAGCGCGCGCCCAAGGAGACAAAAGTTTTTTGGTTCTTTTTTTCAAAAAAGAACCGCTTGCTTTCTGGCCGTCCGCCCTCGGTAGCCTAAAATCAGCCGCTTGCCAGGAGCCGCCTGCCAAGAAGTCCACTCTGTCCGCCCTGCTCGCAAGCCTAGCCAGCCCGCGCGCCATCGGTGCCCCCGGCCGGCCCTGGCTGGACGGCCCGGGCCTTGCACGCCTGGCCGCCTCGGTTGCTGCCACGCTGGCCGACCGCGGCATCGGCCCCGGCGACCGGGTCGCCATCGTGTTGCCGAACGGCCCTCAGATGGCCACCGCCTTCCTGGCCGTCGCCGCCGCCTGCTGCGCAGCACCGCTGAACCCCGCCTACAGGGCGGACGAGTTCGAGTTCTACCTCTCGGACCTCCACCCGGCCGCCATCATTCTGGCCTCCGGCTTCACGCCGGCTGCGGCCGAAGTCGCCGCCCGTCTGGGCATCCCGGTGCTGACCCTGGTCCACGTGGAGGCCGACGCGGCCGGCCTGTTCACGCTGGACGGCCCTGCACCGGCCGGCACCGCCAGGCCGGCGCGCGCGGCCGGCCCGGACGACCCGGCGCTGGTGCTGCACATCTCGGGCACCACGGCGCGGCCGAAGATCGTGAAGCTGACCAACGCCAACGTGGTGGCCTCGGCGCACCACATCGCGCGCTCGCTGCAGCTGACGTCGGCCGACGTCTGCCTCAACGTGATGCCGCGGTCCCACATCCACGGGCTGGTCGCAGCGGTGTCCGCCTCGCTGGCCGCCGGTGCCGCGGTTTGCTGCACGCCCGGGTTCAACGCGTTCAAGTTCGCCGAACTGCTCGCCGAGGTGAAACCGACCTGGTACACCGCGGTGCCGACCATGCACCAGGCCATCCTGATGCGCATGCGCGCCCACGCTGACCAGGCGCGCGCGGTCAGGCTGCGCCTGATCCGGTCCTCCTCCGCGTCGCTGCCGCCGCAGGTGATGGCCGAGCTGGAGGAGGTGTTCGGCGCCCCGGTCATCGAGGCGTACGGCATGACCGAAGCCGCCCACCAGATGGCCGCCAACCCGCTGCCCCCGCGCGCCCGCAAGCCCGGCGCCGTGGGCCTCGCCGCCGGGCCGGAGATCGCCATCATGGACGAGTCCGGCGCCATCCTGCCGCAGGGCGACGTGGGCGAGGTGGTGATCCGCGGCCCCAACGTGACGTTCGGCTACGACAACAACCCGCAGGCCAACGTAAAGGCCTTCGTCCTTGGCTGGTTCCGCACCGGCGACCAGGGGCGCCTGGACGAGGAGGGCTACCTGTTTCTGACCGGCCGGCTAAAGGAACAGATCAACCGCGGCGGCGAGAAGATCAGCCCGCTGGAGGTAGACGTGGTGCTGCTGGACCACCCTGCCGTCGCCCAGGCCTGCACCTTCGGCATCCCGCACGACAAACTGAGCGAGGAGGTGGGCGCCGTGGTGGTGCTGCACCCAGGCACGGCGGCCACCGAGGCGGAGATACGCGCGTTCGCGGCGGTCCACCTGACCGCTTTCAAGGTGCCGCGCCGCGTGCTGGTGATGGACGACATCCCGAAGGGCGCCACCGGCAAAGTCCAGCGCATCGGCCTGGCTGCCAAGCTGGGCTTGACGGCGAAAGAAACTGTGTGATGGCAAGGAAGCAAGCGCTTCTTTTTCGAGAAAAAGAAGCAAAAAGCTTTTGCTTCCGCTGTCGCGGTTTTTTCCGGCGAGCGCGCGATAGCGGAAGTAAAAGTTTTTTGGTTCTTTTTTTCAAAAAAGAACTGCTTGCTTCGCGTCAGGACCCGCGCTGATGCCAAGCATCTGCGTCTTCGGCGCCGGCGCGATCGGAAGCAGCCGGCACCCCCGTCTCCATCGTGGCGCGCGGCCCGCATTTGGCGGCAGTGCAGCAGGACGGCCTGGTGCTGGTCTCCGACGGGCAGCGCACCGTGACGCGCCCGAACGCGGTGCCGCACGGCGACGCTATCGGCCCGCAGGACTACCTGGTGCTGACGCTCAAGGCACACTCGCTGGAACCGGCGTTGCCGCAACTGGCACCGCTGGTCGGGCCGCACACCACCATCGTCACCGCCATCAACGGCGTGCCGTGGTGGTACACGCACGGCCTGCCGGCGCCGTTCGGCGGCCGCCGCGTCGTCTCGGTGGACCCGGCCGGCGCGTTGTGGGACGCGCTGCCGCCGGCGCAGTTGCCTGGGCAGCATCGTCTACCCGGCGGCCACCATCGCCGCACCCGGGGTGGTCGACCACAGCTACGGCGACCGCTTCAGCCTGGGCGAGCCGGACGGTACACGCTCCGAGCGCGCAGCCACGTTGTCCGCGCTGCTAATCGCCGCGGGGCTGAAGGGGCCAGTGCGGCCGCGCATCCGCGACGAGCTGTGGGTGAAGCTATGGGGCAACATGGCGTTCAACCCGATCAGCGCGCTGACCACCGCCACGCTGGACGTGATCACGTCTGACCCGGGCAGCCGGGCGGTGGCGCGCGCGATGATGCTGGAAGGCCAGGCGGTCGCCGAACGCCTGGGCATCCGCTTTGCCATCGACGTGGACAAGCGCATCGAGGGCGCGGCCGAGGTGGGCCGGCACAAGACTTCCATGCTGCAGGACATGGAGGCGGGCCGCCCGCTGGAGATCGAGGCGATCCTCGGCGC
>CAXUIR010000012.1:0-2941 GCA_964251005.1 uncultured Acetobacteraceae bacterium
GTTCCCTTGGGCGCGCCGTGTGGGAGAGTCCGCGACAGCGCTGACAAAAGTTTTTTGCTTCTTTTTTTCCAAAAAAGAAGGCCTTGCCTTGCGTGTCAGGCGCTCAGGCTTCCCGAGCGCACGCGTCCCAGCAGCCGACAAGCGCAACGCATGACCAGGATCGCGATCATCGGTGCCGGCGCCTGGGGCTGCGCGCTGGCAAGCCAGGCCGCACGAGCCGGCGTCGCGGTAATGCTGGTGACGCGCCACTCCGCACAGCCAGGCGCGCCCGTGACCAAGGCGTCGTGCGAGGCCGGCGTCACCCTCGCCACCGAGGTGAATGATCCGTCCGACGCGGTGCTGCTGGCCGTGCCGACGCAGCAGCTGCGCGCGGCCCTGACCCGCTTGCGGCTGATGCGGAGCCATGCCGGCCAACCAGCCCGCCTGCTGCTCTGCTGCAAGGGGATCGAAGCCGCCACCCACAAGCTGCCGCTGGAGGTCGCCGCCGAGCTGTGGCCCGACAGCCCCGCAGCGGTGCTGACTGGCCCGAACTTCGCCGGCGAGGTGACAGCAGGCCTGCCCGCCGCAGCACTGGTCGCAAGCCACGCGTCGGCAGAGGCGTTCCGCACATGGGTGCAGGACGCGCTGGCCACGCCCACCTTCCGGCTCTACGGCAGCGACGACCCTGTCGGCGCGCAGCTCGGCGGCGCCGCGAAGAACGTGATCGCCATCGCCGCAGGCGCGGTGATCGGCGCCGGCTACGGCGAGAACGCCCGCGCCGCACTGGTCACCCGCGGACTGGCCGAACTCTCCCGGCTGATCGTCGCACAAGGCGGACGCGCCGAGACCGCCGCCGGCTTGTCCGGCCTGGGCGACCTGATGCTGACCTGCACAGGTGCCGCCAGCCGCAATTTCACCTACGGCCTGGCGCTGGGCCGCGGCGAGCGGCCGGATACCGGTGCCACGGTGGAGGGCGTTGCCACCGCGCCGGCGCTGGTTGCCAGGGCAACGGGGGTCGATCTACCGATCTGCCAGGCGGTGAATGATTTGCTGGCCGGGCGGGTTTCGGTGCGGGACGCTTTGGTGCGGTTGATGTCGCGGCCGCGGCGGAATGAGTGGTGATGCCAAAGCAAGCAAGCGGTTCTTTTTTGAAAAAAAGAACCAAAAAACTTTTGTCTCCGTGGGCGCCGCAAGCTGAAACACCTTGTTTCGACCTGCGCGTCAGCGGGCGCAAAAGTTTTTTGCTTCTTTTTTTCAAAAAAGAAGAATCTGCCAGATGCTGAAAGGCATAGCGACCGTCGGCAGCTGGACGATGGCCAGCCGCGTGTTCGGCCTCGTCCGCGACCAGCTGATCGCCGCCTTTCTCGGCGCCGGCGCGCTGTCCGACGCGTTCCTCGTCGCCAACCGCCTGCCGAACCTGTTTCGCCGCCTGTTCGGCGAGGGCGCGTTCAACTCCGCCTTCGTGCCGGTGTTCTCCGGCCTGCTCACCACCGAGGGCGAAGACGTGGCCCGCAGCTTCACCGAGGAGGCCGCCGCCGTGCTGGCCTTCTGGCTGCTCATCCTGACGGTGGCGGGCGAGATCTTCATGCGCCCGTTCCTGCACGTGATCGCCGCCGGCTTTGCCGACGACCCGGCGAAGTTCGAGCTGACGGTGACGCTCTCCCGCCTCGCGTTTCCCTACCTGCTGCTGATCTGCCTGGCCGCGCTGCTCTCCGGCGTGCTGAACGCGCAGAACCGCTTCGTGGCCGCCGCGGCAGCACCGCTGCTCTACAACGCGTTCGCGATCGGCTCGATGTTTGCGCTGGCACCGTTCGTGCCGACCATCGCCCATGCGCTGGCGATCGGCGTGTCGCTGAGCGGCGTCGCACAACTGGCGCTGCTGTACTGGGCGGTGCGGCGCAGTGGCATGCGGCTGCATCTGCCGCGTCCGCGTCTGACGCCGCGCATGCGGCTGCTGATGCGGCGCATGGCGCCCGGCCTGGTGGGCGCCGGCATCACCCAGCTGAGCCTGGCAGTGGACACGGTGATCGGTACCTACCTGCCGGCAAAGTCGGTGTCCTTCATGTATTTCGCCGACCGGGTGAACCAGTTGCCACTGGGCGTGCTGGGCACCGCGGTCAGCACCGCGCTGCTGCCGCTGATGGCGCGGCAGATCGCGGCACAACGCGAAGACCAGGCGCTGGCTTCGCTCAACCGCGGCATCGAATACGCGATGTTGCTGACGCTCCCTGCGGCCGCTGCGCTGTCGATCATCGCCGACCCGGTGATGCAGGTGCTGTTCGTGCACCGTGCGTTCACCAACGCGGACGCATCGCTCAGCGCGCAGTCGCTGTCGGCCTATGCGGCCGGCCTGCCCGCGTTCGTGCTGATCAAGGTGCTGGGGCCGGGCTTCTTCGCGCGCGGCGACATGTCCACGCCGGTGAAGATAGGCGTCGGCATCCTCGGCCTGAACCTGGCGCTGAGCCTGGCTTTGATGCGGCCGCTGCTGCATGTCGGCCCGCCGCTGGCCACCACGCTGGCGATGAGCGTGAACGTGGTGCTGCTCGCGACCCTGCTGCTGCGGCGCGGCTACCTGGTGCCCGACCGGATGCTGTACTCGCGCATCGCGCGCATGTGCCTGGCAACCGGCGTGATGGCCGTTGCACTCTGGCTCGCCCGCACGCGCGTCGCGCCCACGCCTGGCATGCACGTGTCGATGCCCGCGCTGGCGATCCTGGTGGCGGTCGGGCTCGCGGCCTACGGCGCGGCCGCCGCGCTGCTGGGGTTGACGCAGGTGGTGCGCAAGCGGCGGACATCGACGCTGCCGGCAACCTCGTGACCGACATCGCAGCCCACGCGGAGGCCGGCGCAGCGCCGCGTGTGCGTTTCATCAAACTTGCGGATGCGGAAAGGTCCCTGTCGCCCGCCCCTGCCTTCCTGCTCGGCTCTGCCACGGCGGCGGTCACCGACGAACTGTTCGCCC
>CAXUIR010000012.1:3028-6598 GCA_964251005.1 uncultured Acetobacteraceae bacterium
AGCTGAACGCCACGCCGTCCTTCATCGCGATGCCGGTGGGTGCCAGCACCGCGTTGCCACCGTCGCCGCGCGGTTCGTCGCGAGCGACCTGCCCAGCCGCCACGTGCGCGGCCCGCTCGCGGTGCTCTACGGTCCCAGCCACGAGACGTACGGGCACTGGCTGGTGGACTTCCTGCCGCGTCTGTGGGTGCTGATGCAGACCGGCCACGACGTGTACACGCTGCGCTACGCCGTGCCGCCGGACCTCGCCCCGTTCGCCGCCGAGCTGCTCTCCCGCGTCGGCATACGGGCGGCGCAGCTGGTGCCCTACCGCTACTGGCACGAGGCGATCCGCACCGATCGGTTGCTGATGCCGACAGGGTTGCGTCTGAACAACCGCATCTCGCCGCTGTTCGCCGAGGCCACGCGCTTCTGGGCTGCGGGTCTGCACCGCGCAGCTTCCGGCGAGCCGGGCGCCGGCGCGCGGCTTTTCGTCTCCCGCGCGCAAGCCCCGGGTGGTCGCCGGCTGCTGAACCGCGACGCCGTCGAGGCAGCCGCCCGGTCACGCGGCTACGCCATCGTGCACCCGCAGACGATGCGCCTGGCTGCGCAGGTGGCGGCGTTTGCCAACGCAAGCATCATCGCCGGCGAGTACGGCTCGGCGCTGCACGGTTCGGTGTTTGCACCACCTGGCACGCTGACTCTGGCGCTGCGCGGCAACTTGCGCCACCCAAGCTTCGTGCAATCCGGCTTGGCCCGCGCGCTTGGTCAGGACGTGGCGTATGTTCTAGGGGAAACTCAGGGCGACGTGGCGCAGAGTTTCGCGGTCCGGGTGGAGGATTGGGAGCTTGCGCTGGAGTTGGCGGAAGTAAGAAAGCAAGGCCTGTTTTTTTGAAAAAAAGCAGCAAAAAACTTTTGCTGCGGTTGTCGCGGAACGTCCCACAGCGTGTACTCAAGGGAACAAAAGTTTCTTGGTTCTTTTTTTCAAAAAAAGAACTGCTTGCTTGCTTCCTAGAACGAGTCCCGAAGCGTCAACCCAGCCGTCAACGGCCGATTGCGAAACGCCGCCTTCAACTGCGTCGGCACGTGGTCGGCAAACGTAGCCGTCAGCGCGTTGTTGATGCCCTGGTTGTCGAACGCGTTGTCGACAAACGCCACCACCTCTGCGGCGCCAAGATGAATGCCGGCGCGCAGGTTCACCAGGTTGTAGTTGCCGAACTTGGCGCCCTCGTCGGCGAAGTCGGTGGACTCTTCGCCAACGTAGTTCTCGTCGACCCGGAAGTACGCCGGGTGCTGCAGCGCCTCGAAGTCGAACTGCGTGTAGGCCGAGACGGTGAACTGCGGCGCCGCCGGCAGCCTGTCTCCGGAAAACGCGCCGACGGCACCGCTGGCACGCACAAGCGTGGGGTCGCTGGTGGCAAGCTCTGCGCGGTTGAGCGAGGTGGACGCACCGACGTCGAGCCAGCGCATCGGCGAAGCGGCGATTTCGGATTCGAGCCCGTACGAATGCGCGTTGCCGGCGTTCTGGATGAACAGGTTGCCGGCCGGGCTCTGCGTCGGGATCTGGATGTTCGACCAGTCGATGAAGTAGACGTCGGTGTTCACCCGCACCCGGCCGCCCAGCAGGGTCGCCTTTTCGCCGAGCTCGTAGTTCCACAGCGTGTCGGACGTGTAGGACGCCGGAATGCCCGGAGAGAACCCGTAGGTGAGGTTTGGCCCGCCGGTGCGAAAGCCGCGCGAGATCTGCGCGTAGATGGTGAGGTCGTTGGTGGCGCGGTAGTCGACGGCGAAGCGCGGGGTGATCGGGTAGTCCTTCTGCGCGCCGGGCGTCACCACCGGGACGGGGGAGAGCGAGTTGGTGAAGGTGAGGCCGGCGGTTTTGGTCACGAACGAGACCTGCGTGCGGCTCGCGCGCAGCCCCAGCGTGAAGTCGAACTTGCCCGTCGTGTAGGTGCCTTCGCCGAACAGCGCTTCCTCGGATTGTTGTGCCGTGGCTTGCAGGTCCCCAAGATCGGCGTAGGCCGGCTTGGCGCCGCCCAGCAGCGAGCCGAGGTAGGATTCCACCAAAGGTGAGAAGATCGTCTGTCCGGCAGTACCGGTGATGTGCTGGTAGAAGGCGCCGAGCGTGTATTTGAACGGCCCATCGCCTTCGGAGGAGAGTCGGACCTCCTGGGTGAAGGTGTCGGACCGGCTGAAATCATGCCCGGGGTCTGGCAGGTTGAGGTCCCGCGCCGGCGCCGAGAACAGGCCGAGCACCAGGTTCTGGTAGCCGGAGAAGTCGAGGAAGCCGGCGGATTGTCGGATCGCATACGTGGTCGAGTCGGTCACGCGCACGCTGCCGAAATCGTAGCTGGCGTCGAGGTTGTAGGCGAGGTAGCGGGCATCCTGGCGCGCCTCGCTCAGCGTGTTCTCCTCCAGCGGCGGGTCGATGTTCGGGTTGCTGCTGCCGTAGATCGAGCGGCCGTCGCTCGACCCGTAGGCGTTCTCGTCGAGCAGGGTGAACAGCACGTTCAGCTGCTCCGTCGGCTGCGCGTCCACGAGCACCCGGCCACCGTAGTTGCGCACGTCGTTCACGTTCTTCTGCCCGGTGACGATGTTGTCGACGTAGCCGCTCGCGAAACGGTCGTACCCGACCACGCGGACCGCAAGCTTGTCGGTGACGATCGGGAAGTTGGCTTCCAGGTTCAGCGCATCGTTGGCGCCGCCGTGCTCGGTGCCGCTGCCGGTGACGTCGATGGCAGCCTGATACGTCTCCAGGTCAGGCTTGTTGGTCAGGATGCGTATCCCGCCGCTGAGCGAACCCGAGCCGAACAACGTCCCCTGCGGACCACGCAGCACTTCGACGCGCTGGATGTCGAACAGCGGGATGTCTACCGCGCCACCCTGCACGGCGGCACTCTGCGCCGGTATGTCGTCGAGGTACAGGCCGACCGTCGCCTGCTGCGCACCCTGGTTGGTGCCCGCGCCGGTGCTGACGCCCCGCAGCGTGGGGTTCTCCTGTGCGACGCCCTGGTTGTTGAGGTTCAACCCGGGTGCGATCTGCGCGATGTCGGTCAGGCTGTCGGTGCCGCGCTGCTTGAGCTCCGCCTGCCCGATGGATGTGATGCTGATCGGCACGCGCTGCAAACGCTCCGGCCGGCGGGTGGCCGTCACCACCACGTCCTCGATCGCCGATTGCTGCTGCGGGTTGGCGGAGGCTTTCGGCCGCGCTGACTGGGCGGACGCAGCCTCGACGGGAGCGGCCTGCGCGGTCTGCTGTGCGTAGGACGTCCCCGCTGACGCCATGTTCGCGACGCAGGCCGCCACCGACACGCCGTAGACTAGCCTCATCGCCGCTCCCCGCCCGTAGCTGCTCGTCGTCTCGCGGGTCGGACCGCGTTGTTACTGGGTAAGGTTCGCCTTGGTGGCAGGGTGGAGTCAATCGTCAGCGTAACGGCGGAGTCTACGCGTGGGTCGGCGATGAAGAAAGCAAGCGGTTCTTTTTTGAAAAAAGAAACAAAAAACTTTTGTTTCCGCTGTCGCGATGGTTCTGCAGCGCGAGCCCAACGGAGCAAAAGATTTTTGGTTCTTTTTTTCAAAAAAGAACCGCTT
>CAXUIR010000012.1:6608-8416 GCA_964251005.1 uncultured Acetobacteraceae bacterium
GTGGGTCGGCGATGAAGAAAGCAAGCGGTTCTTTTTTTCAAAAAAGAACCGCTTACTTGCCTGTCACCGCCCAACATCTGAAACCTAACGCTCGAGTGAGCTGCCGACGAAGGCGACTCGGCCTAAACAGGCCGGACGGTCAAACGACGATCGCGAATCGAAGGTAGTCTCCCTTGCGGTTTCGGTGTTCGTTCTGAAACTTCAATCCGCGTCGGACGCCACCAGGGCGGCTTCTCGAACGGACACTCAAGAAAGAACGCCTTTACTGGCCCTGTGTCTCCGCCGCCGCCACGTCCAGCAGGCGCTCGATCACCTCCGGCTCCTGCGCGCCGGCGATCGCGTGGCAGCCGGAGACCACGAAGCACGGCACGCCGTTGATGCCCAGCCTGTGCGCACGGAGGTTGTCGGCGTGAACGCCGTCCACCTCGGCGGAGCTGGCCAGAAAGCTGCGCGCAGACGCGGCGCGCAGCCCGCAACTGGCGGCGACCGCGGTCAGCACGGCCAGATCGCCCACGTCGCGGCCGTCGGTGAAGTGCGCCGCGAAAACGGCCTCGACCACCTCGTCCGCGCGTCCGAAACCGGCTGCCCAGCGTACCAGGCGGTGGGCGTCCACGCTGGACGGCGTGCGGCGGATACGGTCGAAGCGGAACATCAGCCCTTCCACCCGGCCGATTTCGGTGACAGACGCATACATGCGCCTGGCACGCTCCTCGCCGCCGAACTTGCGCAGGACGTAGTCGCCGCGGGACATGCCGCCTCTGGGCATGTCCGGATTGAGCAGGAACGGCCGCCAGGACACGTCCACCAGAAGGTCGGGCCGGCGGGCGATGGTGCGGCGCAGGCGCCTGACGCCGAGGTAGCACCAGGGGCAGACGAGGTCGTGCACGACCTCGATAGTCAGCCGTGCCTTGGGAGGGGCCAAAACGTTCACGGGAGGCATCTTAGCGATACATGCCGCTCCAGCCATAGGGGTGTGACGGCGTCTGACGGAGCAGAAGTGAGTTATGATCGAGTTCTACGACCTGGCGGGGCGTGACCCTGCCCGGCGCTTCAGCCCGTATTGCTGGCGGGTGCGCATGGCGATGGCGCACAAGGGGCTGGAGCCGGTGACGATCCCCTGGCGCTTCCACGAGAGCGACAGGCTGCCCGGCGCCCCGGACCAGAAGACGGTGCCGGTGATCGTCGACCAGGGCGACGTGGTGGGCGGGAGCACTCACATCGCCTTCCACCTGGAAGACCGCCACACCAACGGACCCAGCCTGTTCGGCGGCCCGGGCGGCGAGGCGCACGCCCGCTTCGTGCTGGCCTGGGCGGATACCGTGCTGAACCCGGCGCTCTCGCCGATCGCTGCCCCCTACGTGTGGGCGCTGCTCCACCCCGACGACCAGCCGTATTTCCGCCAGACGCGCGAGAAGCGCCTCGGCATGACGCTGGAGGCAGCGCGGGAGACGGCCGCGGACAAGCTGCCCGCTGTCCGCGCCGTGCTGGCGCCGCTACGGCACGTGCTCACCGAGCAGGGCTTCCTGGGCGGCGACGAGCCGAGCTACGCCGATTACGGGGTGTTCGGCGCCTTTCAGTGGCTGCGCTGCGTCGGCGCGCCGGAGTTGCTGGAGGAGGACGACCCGGTGCGGTCCTGGCGCGGCGCGATGCTGGAGCTGTTCGGCGGTCTGGCGGGGCGGGCTGTGGTGGCGGCGACGTAAGCAAGCGGTTCTTTTTTGAAAACAGAACCAAAAAACTTTTGTCACTTGAGTACACGCCGGTTGAACGGTCCGCGACAGCCGAGACAAAAGTCTTTTGCTTCTTTTCTT
>CAXUIR010000012.1:8426-11798 GCA_964251005.1 uncultured Acetobacteraceae bacterium
CCCATGCTCAGCACCATCGCCCCAAACAGCGCCGCCGCCGCCGTAACCGCCGCGATCACCACCCGCAGCCGCAGTCCGTAATCCAGCGACTCCGTGTGGAGCGCGCCCAACATCCGGCTGCGTTCGGCCGCGACCCTGTCCTCAATGGTGCCAGGGCCGGTCAGCACGTGGTCGGCGCTGTCGCCTAGCAGCGGGCGTAGGTCGTCGAGTGCAGCCGAGGCGCCCGCGCGGTGAGAGGCCGCCACTGCCTGATCGAGCGCTTGGCTGCGGGCCATCGCCCGGTCGAACGGGATCTGGGCGGCGAACGTGGAAAAGGCGCCGACTAGTCCAACCACGGCGAAAGCGATGGTCAGGAAGGCGGTCCAGGTTGCCGTGTCGGCAGTCTTGGGTGCGGCCGGCGGGGCGGAAGTTGTGTCCATTGCCGGCCCTGGTCGCATGGACAGGGGGTTGCGTCCACCGTGCCGGACCGCACGCAGCAGCGGCGTTGGCCACGGGGCAACGGATGCGGAGCCGCAACCCGACAGGCAACCGGCCGCAACCCTCTCCGGCCATGAGCTCGACTAGACTTACGCGCGCACCTCCGTAGAAAAGCTTGTCGGTGACTGGCCGTGCCGAGCGCCAGCTAGAGTCTTCTACTTCGATCAACAGGCTTTCGCGCGCTGGCGTGGACGCTGAACGACACGCCTCACCCGAACGAAGCCCAAGAGAACAAAAGTTTTTTGGTTCTTTTTTTCTAAAAAAGAACCGCTTCCTTGCTTTCAGCCGGAACTCGGCAACCGCAAGGCGCCCTGCACCCCAAGATCCTCCGCTTCCCTTGACAGCGCGCACCCGCGCCGCTATCCGCCCACCTCCCGTTTGCCACCCCCAAGGTCGTGTGATGAAGATCCGTAACAGCCTGCGCGCCGCCAAGACCCGCGACAAGAACTGCCGCGTCGTGCGCCGCCATGGCCGGGTCTACGTGATCAACAAGAAGAACCCCCGCATGAAGGCCCGCCAGGGCTGATAGCCGGGCTGCTCGTCGGGCTTTGTCCACCGGCACGTTGCGTTTTGCTGCCGCCGCGCCAAACTCTGGCGCATGATCGAGCTTCCGAAGCCCAAGCAGGACATCCTCTCCCGGCGTGACGAGATCGTCGCGGCACTCCAGGCCATCGTGCCCGGCACAGGCGTGATCGCGGAGGCGCGCCGGCTGAAGCCTTACGAGACGGACGGGCTCTCCTCCTATCGCCAGCCGCCGCTTGCCGTGGTGCTGCCGGAAACCACTGAGCAGGTGGCCGCCGTACTGCGCTACTGCAGCAGCGTGGGCCTGCGGGTGATCCCACGCGGCGCCGGCACGTCGCTGGCGGGCGGGGCGCTGCCGCTGGAAGATGCCGTCGTGGTTGGCATGATGCGGATGAACAGCATCCTCGACATCGACTACGCCGACCGCTGCGCCACCGTGCAGGCTGGGGTCACCAACCTGGCCATCACCGGTGCGGTGCAGTCCGAGGGGTTCTTCTACGCGCCGGACCCGTCCAGCCAGCTCGCCTGCATGATCGGCGGCAACGTCAACATGAACTCCGGCGGCGCCCACTGCCTGAAATACGGGGTCACGGCGAACAACCTGCTCGGCCTGAAGATCGTCACCATCACCGGCGAGGTGATCGACATCGGCGGCGCCCACCTCGACGCGGCCGGCTACGACTGGCTGGGGCTGCTGACCGGCAGCGAGGGCATGCTGGCGATGGTGACCGAGGTGACGGTGCGCATCCTGCGCAGCCCCGAAGGCGCGCGCGCCATGCTGGCCGGCTTCGGCGGTAACGAGGTGGCCGGCGCCTGCGTGGACGCGATCATCTCCAGCGGCATCATACCCGTGGCGCTCGAGTTCATGGACAAGCCCGCCATCCACGCCTGCGAGGCCTTCGCCCATGCCGGCTACCCGATGGACGCCGAGGCGCTGCTGATCATCGAGGTCGAAGGCAGCACCGAGGAGCAGGACCGGCTGCTCGGCCAGATCGGCGAGATCTGCGCGCGGTTCGACCCGGTCAGCATGCGCATCTCGCAATCCGCCGAGGACAGCCTGGCGATCTGGAAGGGCCGCAAGGGCGCGTTCGGCGCAGTCGGCCGGATCAGCCCTGACTACCTCTGCATGGACGGCACTATCCCCACCTCGCGCCTGCCGGAGACGCTGCGCCGCATCGGCGAGATGACCGCGGCGGCGGGGCTTTCCGTGTGCAACATCTTCCACGCCGGCGACGGCAATTTGCACCCGCTGATCATGTTCGATGCCAACGACGCCGACAGCTTCCACCGCGCCGAGGTGCTGGGTGCGGACATATTGAAGTTGTGCGTCGAAGTTGGCGGCTGCCTGACCGGCGAGCACGGCGTGGGCGTGGAGAAGCGCGACCTGATGGGCGTGCAGTTTACCGCGCCGGAGCTGGACCAGCAGCGGCGCCTGAAGTCTGCGTTCGATCCGGATTGGCTGCTGAACCCGGCGAAGGTGTTTCCGTTGCTCGAGACTGTCTGAGCGGGACACTTTCGCGGTGAAAGGCAAGGCAAGCGGTTCTTTTTTGAAAAAAGAAACCAAAAAACTTTTGCCATCTTTGGGTGTGCGTTGGTGAGACGTGTCGTTTCAGCCGTCCGGGGCAGCCGGAGTAAAAGCTTTTTGCTTCTTTTTCTTGAAAAAGAAGCGCTTGCCTTACCAATGATAGCGCCAGCCTAAGATGCTGGAGCCCTCAAACGAAGCGTGGCTGGCCAACGCCGTCGCCGACGCGCACGCGGCAAACGAACCAATACTGGTGCAAGGCGCCGGCACCAAGCTCGGCATGCTGCGGCCGGTGCAGGCCGCGCGCAGCCTGAGCACCCGCCGGCTGACCGGCGCCACGTTGTACTCGCCGTCCGAACTCGTGTTCTCGGCGCGGGCCGGCACCACGGTGCGCGAGGTGGAGACGATACTGGCCGAGCGCGGGCAGCATTTGATCGCCGAGCCGCCGGACTATGCAGCGCTGCTCGGCACCGAGGCCGGCACGCAGACGCTGGGCGGGATCGTGGCGAGCAACCTGTCCGGCCCGCGCCGGGTAGCCTGGGGCGCCGTGCGGGACCACGTGCTGGGCCTGCGCACGGTGGACGGCACCGGCGCGGTGATGCGGGCCGGCGGCCGGGTGCTGAAGAACGTGACCGGGCTGGACATGTGCAAGCTGCTGACCGGCAGCCACGGCACGCTCGGCGTGATCACCGAGGTGACGCTGAAGGTGTTGCCGGCACCGCAGTGCAGCGGGTCCGTGCTGCTGGCCGGACTGGACGCGGTGCGCGGGGTGGCGGCGCTGTCGGCGGCGTTGGGCAGTCCCTACGGCGTGTCCGGGGCGGCCTACCTGCCGGCGGAATCAGCAGTGCGGA
>CAXUIR010000012.1:11808-17152 GCA_964251005.1 uncultured Acetobacteraceae bacterium
GTGCGGATCGGCAGGAGCGAGGCGGTGGCGCTGGTGCGGGTGGAGGAGTTCGCCGCCAGCGTCGCCTACCGGCTCGGACGTCTGAGGACCGAGCTGGCGGGGTTCGGTGCGGGCGAGTTGCTGAACGAGGGTGCCAGCCGGGATGCCTGGGCGGCCGTGCGCGACGCGGCGGTGCTGCCGGTTGGTGATGGCGAGGCGGTGTGGCGCGTGTCGGTGCGGCCGTCTCGGGGACCGGCGGTGCTGGCCGCGGCCGCGGCGGCCGGCGGGCGCGGCTACCTGGACTGGGGCGGCGGGCTAGCGATGCTGGCCGGGCCGGCAAGTCAGGCGATGCATGCGGCGATCACCGGCGCTGCGGCCCAGGCGGGCGGCGTGTGGATGCTGCTGCGCGCGCCGGAGCCGATGCGCGCGGCGGTGGAGGTGGTGCCGGCCGAGGCCGCGGCGTTGCGCAGCATCGGCCGAAGGATCAAGTCTGTCATGGACCCGAGGGGGATACTGAACCCCGGGCGGCTTGTGGCCGGTGTTTGAGGAGCAGTCCGTATGGCATCGGCGTTGATCCAGGCCGAACGACTGCTTGGGACGTGGCGTCGTTTTGGCGCGTTGGGGCGCTTTATGAGATCATCGAGGCGGGAAAGACACTGCCGGACAGCCACCAGATGATGCGCATCGAGGTCGTCGAAAGCGGAGAGGAAGTCGACTACAATCTGACCGACATCCTCGACGATCCGAGACAGCGTTAGTGTCTGCCATCGCGTTCAACCTGCTCGCTGCTGACACCGCAGCCAATCATTCGACGGGCCTGCCGCAGGCCTATGCCGACATCGGAGCGATCACGTCAGGCTTTGGCTTCAGCCGTGTGCAGCCAAATCTCTACCTCTCCGGTTGCGACGATCTGACGAACTTCTGTTCGGCGATCATCGCGCGACGTCGCAGCCTTGGTTTCCATCTTCCGTCAGAGACGTCCGGGCTTTCAAAGTCGAGCACTGGTCCGATTTCACGCAGCTCGTAAAGGCCTAAGTCACCGTGCAAACCAACTTCACCCCACTGCAGCTGCAAGACCCCGACACCGCATCCAGCAACCAGGTGCTGCGGACCTGCGTGCATTGCGGCATGTGCACCGCCACCTGCCCCACCTTCCTGCTGCTGGGCGACGAGCTCGATTCGCCGCGCGGCCGCATCTACCTGATGAAGGAGATGCTGGAAGGCGGGCGTCCGGCCACCGAGGAGGTGGTCCGCCACGTGGACCGCTGCCTGTCCTGCCTGTCGTGCATGACCACCTGCCCGTCCGGCGTGAACTACATGCACCTGGTCGACCACGCACGCCGCTACATCGAGGAGACCTACAAGCGCCCCCTGCACGAACGCGTGCTGCGCACCGTGCTGGCTAAGGTGCTGCCCAACACCGGCATGTTTCGTGCGGCGATGATCGGCGCGCGGTTGGCACGCCCTTTCGCGCGTCTGATCCCAGGCAAATCCATGCTGGCCCAGCGCCTGCGCGCGATGCTGCAACTGGCACCCGCCAGCCTGCCCGCGCCAGGCCGGATGCAACGCCCGCAGGTGCACCGTGCGATCGGTCCCCGGCGTGCCCGTGTGGCGCTGCTGACCGGATGCGCGCAAAAGACGCTGGCGCCGTCGATCAACGAGGCGACGATACGCCTGCTGACCCGGATGGGCGCCGAGGTCGTCATCGCGCCGGACGTAGGCTGCTGCGGCGCGCTCACTCACCACATGGGCCGCCACGCCGACGCGATGGACGCCGCCCGCGCCGCCATTGCTGGCTGGTCGGCGGAGATCGAGGGCGACGGCCTGGACGCCATCATCGTCAACACGTCCGGCTGCGGCACCACGGTGAAGGATTACGGCTTCATGTTCCGCACCGAGCCGGAACCCTGGCGCGGCCGCGCCGAAGCAGTGTCCGCACGCGCCAAGGACGTGACCGAGTTCCTCGCCGGCTTCGGCTACGCGCCCACGCGGCCGGCGCCGGGCTTGCGCGTCGCCTACCACTCGGCCTGCAGCCTGCAGCACGGCCAACGCGTGACGGACGCGCCGAAGAAGCTGCTTCGCCAGGCCGGCTTCACCGTTACCGAACCGGCAGAGCCGCACATTTGCTGCGGCTCAGCCGGCATCTACAACATCGTGCAGCCGGAGATCGCCGGCCGGCTGCGCGCGCGCAAGCTGGACAACATCGAGCGCACCACGCCGGACCTGGTGGCGGCCGGCAACATCGGCTGCATCACCCAACTCGCCGGCGGCGGCATGCCGATCCTGCACACGATCGAGCTGCTGGACTGGATGGCCGGCGGTCCCGCGCCCGCGGCGCTGCCCCATCCTGCCGCAGAGGTGGTGCACGCGTGATCCGCGGGGTCGCCACAGCCGCCGCCCTCCTGCTCGCAGCCGCGTCCTCTGCCGCGGCGCAACCACGCGACCGGGCGGCACCGCTGCTGGATGCACTCCGCCGCGCGCCTACCGAGGAACAGGCGGCTATGCTCGAACAGCGCATCAACCTGGCCTGGCGGGCCGCTATCTCGCCGTCCGTGCAACTGCTGACCGACCGCGCGCAGACGTCGCTGGCGCACCAGGACCCGCGCACGGCGATCGGCGACCTGGACGCGGCGCTGGACCTGCAGAACGATCAGGGGGTGCTGTGGCGCCTGCACGCCGAGGCACGCTTTGCCAACGGCGACGATTTGGGCGCCTACGCAGACCTAGCGCAGGCCCTGTCGCGCGAACCGCGTTGCTTTCCGGCGCTGGTGGACCTCTCGCACTTCGCCGAGGCCAAGGAAGATTACAAGCGGGCGCTGCAGGCTTGGCAGCGGCTGCTGCTGATCGATCCTAACGTGCCGCACGGCAAGGCTCGGCTCGGGGCGTTGGAGCAGCGTGTTTCGGGGGAGCCTTTGTAAGGCAAGCAAGCGCTTCTTTTTTTGAAAAAAAAGAAGCAACAAAACTTTTATCCGCGCTGTCGCGGACCTCTCCGCATCGTATCGTCTAGGAGACAAAAGTTTTTTGGTTCTTTTTTTCAAAAAAGAACTGCTTTCTTTGCCTCGCCAGCAGCAACGCCAACCCCGCCGAACAGGCCAACGCGTACACCACGCCCATCTCCGCCATCGACACGGGCACACCCGGAACAAGGTAGTCCGGATCCTCGCAAGGCTTGGCGGGGCGCGCCGGCATCGCAGCGATGCGCTGCGCCATCGTCATGCCGACGAAGTCCGGCGCGCGGCACGCGGGCAACGGGTCCGGCCACCAGTGCCGTTCCACCCCGGTGTGCAGGAACGACATCCCGGCGGCGCACAATAGCACCCCCGTCAACAGCCAGAGCCCGGCGCGCCCAAGCCTACGCGGCAGTGCCAGGCAGACCAGGCCAAGCGCCACGCCGACGTAGTAAGGCCAGCGTTCCAGCAGGCAGAACGCGCAAGGGTTCAGGCCGAGCAGAACCTCCGATCCGCGGGCGACCAGCACGGCGCCGGCGCAGGCGGCCGTGCCGAACAGTGCTGCCGGCCAGTTCGGCCGCAGCCAAGTGGACACGAGCGGCTTGCCGATCAACCGCCCCAGTGCTCAGGTATCCAAACGCCGCCGGCCCAGTGGCCAGGCACGAAATGCGCGTAGCCGGGCTGTGAAACGACCCAGTGACGGTGCACCCACACGTATTGGTTCAACCGTGGCGACCAGCGCCAGTGACCCGGTTCGAGTACGTAGCCGCCAGGTGCAGGCGCCGGCGGCGGCGGCCCACCCTCGTACGGCGCCGGCGGGAATGCCGGTTGTGCTATGGCGTGCACCGGCGCTGCAACGACGGCAACCAGTGCCAGGGTGGTAACGGCTTGCAGAAGAGCTTTCATCGCGGGGTCCTGTTCCTGCTTCGGCGAACCTTGAGCTTGTTGCTATTGCAGACTTGCGTCTCGCACGTGAACAGAAAGAAAGGCCTTCTTTTTCGAGAAAGAGAAGCAAAAAGCTTTTGTCACGGCTGTCGCGGCCCTCTCCGCACCGCGCACCCAGAAAACAAAAGTTTTTTGGTTCTTTTTTTCAAAAAAGAACTGCTTGCTTTCCTAGATGTCAGCGTAGCTCTCCACCTCCGCCGCCCCGCCCGGATGCGTCACCGCCCCCAGATGCGCCGGCCCAACCAGCTGGGCAAACTTCCAGATCGCCCCGCTGCGATACGCCGTCTCCCGCGGCCGCCACGCCGCGCGGCGCGGCGCCCAATCCTGCTCACTGAGCTGCGCGTCGATCGTGCCGGCCTCGGCGTCGATGACGATGCGGTCGCCGTTCTGCAGCAGGGCGATCGGGCCGCCGAGGGCTGCTTCCGGCCCGACATGGCCGATGCAGAAGCCGCGCGTGCCGCCGGAGAACCGGCCGTCGGTGATCAGCGCCACCTGCTCGCCCATACCCTGGCCGTAAATGGCTGCCGTGGTGGAAAGCATCTCCCGCATGCCGGGGCCGCCACGCGGGCCTTCGTAGCGGATGACGATCACGTCGCCGGCCTTGTAGGCGCGCGCCTGGACAGCCTCGAACGCCGCCTCCTCGCTGTCGAAGCACAGCGCGGTGCCTTCGAAGCGTTGCGAGTGCAGGCCGGCGACCTTCACGATGGCGCCGTCGGGTGCCAGGTTGCCGCGCAGGCCGACCACGCCGCCGGTAGGGCTGATGGCGCGGCTGACCGGGTAGACCACGTCCTGGTCGGTGGGGAAGACGATGTCGGCCAGGTTCTCCGCCATCGTGCGGCCGGTGACGGTGAGGCAGTCGCCGTGCAGCAGCCCGGCGTCGAGCAAAGCGCGCAGGATGACCGGGATGCCGCCGATGCGGTGCACGTCCAGCGCCACGTATTTGCCGCCCGGCTTGAGGTCGGCGATGTAGGGAGTGCGGCGCATGATGGCGACCACGTCGTCCATGGTGAAGCTGATGCCGGCCTCGTGCGCCATTGCGGGCAGGTGCAGGCCGGCGTTGGTGGAGCCGCCGGTGGCACCCACGCACACGGCAGCGTTCTCCAGCGCTTTGCGGGTGACGATGTCGCGCGGGCGGATGCCGCTTGCCACCAGCTCCATCACCGCGCGGCCGGACTGCACGGCCCAGGCGTCGCGCTCCTCGTAGGGGGCGGGCGCGCCAGCGGAACCGGGTAATGCGAGCCCGATCGCCTCGCTGACCATGGCCATGGTGTTGGCGGTGAACTGGCCGCCGCAGGCGCCGGCCGAGGGGCAGGCGACGCATTCGAGCTCGTGGAGGTCGGCGTCGCTCATGTTGCCGGCGGCGTGCTGGCCGACCGCTTCGAACACGTCCACCACGGTGACGTCGCGGTTCTGGAAGCGGCCGGGCAGGATGGAGCCGCCATACATGAACACGCTGGGCACGTTCAGCCGCA
>CAXUIR010000013.1:0-1494 GCA_964251005.1 uncultured Acetobacteraceae bacterium
GCGGCCTGGGATGGGGTCAGGGGCATCGCCTACCCCTACCCAGGCCCGGTGCGGCCGACAACCATCCGGCGGCGACGGCTTGCCGCGGGCCTGGCGAACGACTATGTTCCGTGCGTGGGCTTCGGCCGACTATGGCGATAAACGGTGCGTGGAATAAGCGTTGTGGACCCGGGGGCAGTGCCCGGCGTCTCCACCAGCATGCGGGGACGACACAGGCTCGACACGCGTGGTAAAGACTCATCTTTTGCCCGGCATGATACCGCCGTCATCGGGTCAATTCACAAGTGCCAACGATAACTTCGAGGCGCTCGCGATCGCTGCGTAAGCAGTGACACGCGCGGTTAGGGGGGCCCCGGGCAACAGAATGCCCCCCACTTTCCCGATTTAACGCCAGTCCTGTCGTTGCGACGCGCTCGCATCGTGACAGCTTAGCGCGGCACATGTAACGTGTTGCCAACCTAACGGTTGGGGAGATCCGAAGTGGTGCGTCGGGTTTGCTGGGCGGTGGCACTTGCCTGCCTGCCGTGGGCTGCTTCGCGCGCCGGAGCACCTCCCCTCTCGGCCTACGCGGCACTGCCGGCCGGCGTTTCGGCCCACCTGTCGCCGGACGGCTCTGCGATCGCGATGATCGGCTCGTCCAACGGCAAGCCAGCCTTCCTCGTCGAACGGTTTGACGGCTCGCCGATGCGGGTGTTCTCCGCCGGCAGCTGGGCGCCGCAGTGGATCGAGTGGAAAGGCCCGAACCTGCTGTTGGCCGGCGTGCTGGGCACCACGGCAAACTGGAACACCAGGCGGGTGATCCCGGTCACCCGGCTGCTGGTCCTGGCGGCCGACGGCAGTCGTACCACGCCGGTGGACCTCAGCTTCGCTAGCAGCTTCATTGGCGGCGAGGTGACGCCTAACCTGGCCGACCGTGTCGTCTCCATGCTGCCGGGCGACCCCGATCACGTGCTGATGGCGACGCTGGACACCACCGGGCCCACGGTGTCGCGCATCGACGTGCGAAGCGGCAGCCGCAGCCTGGAACAGGACAGCCTGACAGGTGTGTTTGAGTGGTACGCCGACGCCAAGGGGGTGGTGCGCGCGGCCGCAAAGTTTCGCCGCGATCCGACGACGGGCCACCGCCCGGTCGTCGACCTGCTGGCGCGTGTCGGCGCAAACGACAGCTGGCGCGTCGTGCTGAGCGAGAAGGTGGACGGAACCTTCGGTGCAGTGTTCGGCGGCTTCGACCCGGACGACGCGGACCGCATCCTGCTCGGCGGCGACGGCGACCACGACAACCGCGTCGTCAGGGCCTACAGCATATCGACCGGGCGTCCGGCCGAGATCGTGGCCGAGGCGCCGGGCGCAGACGTGCTGCCGATCTCGCGCAACCGGCAGCTGATCGGCTACCGCACGCTCGGCAGGTCCGTGCGCTTCACCTACCTGCTCCCCGACTGGCAGCACGACGCGGCTGCCATCGCGCATGCGCTTGGCGGCGGCACGGTCGAGCTG
>CAXUIR010000013.1:1504-15102 GCA_964251005.1 uncultured Acetobacteraceae bacterium
TCCATGGGCTGAAGGTCAGACGAGTCGCGCCGGACGCGCGGCTTGCGATCGTCCCAGGCCTTTCGGTCGTTGCGGTACTCGTTGACCTTGCGGACGTGCGCCAGCTCTTCCACGCGCCGGCGCGAAAGGCGGAAGGCGGCCGGGGCGCGCTGGCCCCCGGCCCCGCGGACGGCCGGCAGGTGCTGGCGCGTCTGCACGACGACTCAATGCCGATACAGTACTGGCTGCTGAGCCGCAGCGCCGGCAAGACATCGCTGCGGCTGATCGCCAACAGCTATGAGGGGATTACAGCCTCCCAGGTGGCCGAGCAGCGTTGGCTCAGCTACACGGCGCGCGACGGCAGAACCATCCCGGCGCTGCTGACCCTGCCGCCGGCACACAGATCCGGCGCCTTGCCGTTCGTGGTGATGCCGCATGGCGGACCCAGTGCGAACGACGAGGTCGGTTTCGACTTCATGGCGCAGTTCGTCGCGAGCCGCGGCTACGGCGTTCTGCAACCGCAGTTCCGCGGCTCGACCGGTTTCGGGCGCGCGCTGTTCGATGCCGGCCACCAGGAATGGGGCGGCACCATGCAGGACGACATCACCGACGGCGCGAAATACCTCATCTCGCAGCACCTGGCGGACCCGGCGCGCATCGCCATCGTCGGCGCCAGCTTCGGCGGTTACGCGGCCCTCGAAGGCGTCGTGCGCGAGTCTTCGCTGTATCGGGCCGCAGCCGCGCTGGCGCCGGTATCCGACCTGCCGATGATGTTCGGCGGCGTGCGGGCGTTCGCCAGGCCAGGCGCGGACCTGCTGCTGCCGGCAGGCGACTACCAAAGCATGTACGCTGCTTCGCCCGTGCATGACGCCGCGCGCATCACCGTACCGGTGCTGCTGGTGCACGGCGAACGCGACTTCACCGTGCCGGTGCAGCAGAGCGAGACGATGCAGGCGGCGATGAAGCGCGCGGGGAAACCTGTCGAGGCGATCTACATGGAAAGTGCGGACCACTACCTCGAATCAGCCGCGGACCGTACGGCCTGGCTGAGCGCGCTCGACGGCTTTCTAAGCGCGAATCTTGGTCGTCCGACGAACTGAGCACCTGAAAGAAAGCAAGCGGTTCTTTTTTGAAAAAAAGAACCAAAAAATTTTTGTTTCCCATGAGGACACGCTGAGGGAGACCCCGCGACAGCCGGACCAAAAGTCTTTTGCTTCTTTTCTTCAGAAAAGAAGGCCTTGCTTTCTTCTCAGGCCGGCGCCCCCACCTGACGCATCGGGTCCGCTTTCGCGAACGCCGCGTCCTGCTCGCAGCGCGACATGATGCGGGTGACCGTCGGGATTCGATCGACCTCTATCTTAAACACGCGCATCACCACGATGATGCTGGCGAGGCAGATGTCCGCGCTCGTCACCGCTTCGCCATGACAGAACGTGCCGGTCTGTGCCTCCGCCGCCAGCCGCGCTTCCACCGCCTGCAGGCCCGTCGTGAACCAGTGGGTCTGCCACGCGCGCCAGGCCTCGTCGGTGAAGCCGGCCGTCGTGGTGAGGTAATTCCTGATCCGCGGCACGATCAGCGGGTGCGTGTCCGCCGCCAACATCGCGCACAGCGAGCGCACCCGCGCGCGGCCGTGCGGGTCGGCCGGCAGCAGCGCCGGGGTGGGTGCGATCTCGTCGAGGAACTCCAAGATCGCCAGCGACTGGGTGAGCGCGCCCTGACCTGGCGCCTCGTGATCCAGCAGAGCAGGGATGGCGCCGAGCGGGTTGATCTTCAGGAACGCTTCGCTGCGCTGTTCGCCCGCCTCCAGGTTGACGATGCGCTCTTCCGCCTCGAGACCTTTCAGGTTCATCGCCACGCGGACGCGATACGTCGCCGACGTCCGCCAGAACGCAAACAGTTCAAACCGAGGCGGGGCTGTCATCTGATTTTTCTCCACCTTGCACGTAAGTTTGCGGTGCCTCGTGACGGGCGGTCATACCGGCACTGCGGAACTTGATGCCTCAGAACGTGGCGAGTGCGAGATTTTCGAAGTCAGAAAGCAAGGCCTGCTTTTTTGAAAAAAAGCAGCAAAAAACTTTTACTTCTGCTGTCGCGGAATCTCCCGCAACGTGTACCCCAGGAACAAAAGTTTTGGTTCTTTTTTCAAGGGAAGAACTGCTTGCCTTTCCTGCCACCTGTCTGCCTCACCCATTCCTTGAGGTAGTTTTGAAAGAACAAACCCCTTGGCCCCTCAACGACAGGCCGGTCGAACGGTCCGCGACAGCCAGAACCAAAGCATTTTGCTTTGTTTTCTCGAAAAAGCCGGCCTTTCTTTGGTCCCGCGTAGGTCACGGTCAACAACGCAAGGGAACGCCACCCCTCGGCGCGCGCTTGGTAGCCATCACCAACGTGAGGCGACGACAAAATGGGACTACTTGACCAGGTTATCGGCGGCCTCATGGGCGGCGCCGGCGGCGGCTCACCGATGGGCGGTGTGTTGTCGAGCCTGCTCGGCGGCCAGGGCCAGCAGGGCGGCGGCATGCCGGGCGGTATGGGCGCGGGCGGCATGGGTGCAGGCGGGGTTGGCGGTCTGGTCTCGATGTTCGAGCAGGCCGGCCTCGGCCACATCGCGCAGTCCTGGGTGGGCAACGGCCCGAACCAGTCGGTCTCGCCCGACCAGCTGCAATCCGTGCTGGGCCAGGACCGGGTGGCCAGCATGGCGAGCCAGTCCGGCATGGAGCCGCAGGATTTCCTCTCCCAGCTCAGCCAGCACCTTCCGAATGCGGTGCACGGCATGACCCCCAACGGACGGGTGCCCGACGAGGGCACCGTCTCGGTCTAGCCCGATGCGCAGGCGCATCGCCGCGGTGCTGTGCGCCGCCCTGTTCGCGCTGTCCTGCGTGCCGGCCCGGGCGGACAACCCGATGGGCTACCGGCTGGTCACGCAGGATGACGCGGCGTCCCTGCCGCGCAACGGCGGCGCGCTCGGCATGGACATCGAGCGGGCACAACACATCACCGACGACGGGCTGGCTTTCGACATCATCCGGGTGAAGGACGTGCGGCGAGGCTCGCCCGGTGCGCAGGCCGGGTTCAAGCCGGGCGACCAGATCATTGCGGTGGACGGCCGCGTGTTCGCAAGCCTGACGGCGTTTGGCGGCTACGTCGGCTCGATGTCGCCGGGCAGTCAGATCAAGGTGGACTACATCCCGGCCGGCGGCGGCCCGCAGCAGGCGCAGCGCCTAGTTGCCACCGTTGGCGCTGCCGGGCACGCGGCGCCGGCCGGCCTGTCTACTGGCACCAAGGTCGCGATCGGCATCGGCGCTGCGGCGCTGTTCGGCTGCTACGAGCTGGGTTGCTTCTCGCATAAGCAGCCGGTGCCGCGGCAGTAAGCAAGCAAGCGGTTCTTTTTCGAAAAAAAGAACAAAAAACCTTTTGTTCCCTGTAGGTGCGCCGGATTGAAGCGTGTCGTTCCGCCGTCCGCGACAGCCGGAGCAAAAGCTTTTTGATTCTTTTTTTCGAAAAAGAAGGCCTTGCTTCCTTCTTACCAAAGGAACCCACATGCCAGAATCGCCGAACGCCGTCGCCCAGGCAGCCAGCCCAGACCCGTCGCGCGGCGTCACCCTGTTCGTCATGTCGGTGGCGATCCTCTATTTCGGCAAGGAAGTGCTCGTCCCGGTCACGCTGGCCCTACTGCTCGCCTTTCTGCTGGCGCCGCTCGTCGCTCTGCTGCGCCGTCTGCGCCTCGGACGCATCCTCTCGGTGCTGCTCGGCGTCATCGTCGCCCTCGGCGTCATCCTGGCCGTTGGCGGGGTGATCGGCACCCAGATCGCCGAGCTCACGACCGACCTGCCGCGCTACGCCGCCACCGTTGAGAAGAAGGTCGACACGGTCAGAAGCTACACCGTCGGCCGCCTGTCGCACTTCGCGGACAGCATCGGGCCGCATGGCTCGCGTCCCCGGGCGCCTGCCGGCTCCGGCCCGGCGCCGGAAGCGGTCGGTCAGCCCGCACCGCAGGCGGCCGCCGCCGCCCGGCAGCAATCCACCTCGCCGATGGAGGTCGCAGAGCGCTTCCTGGCACCGGTGCTCTCGCCGCTGGCAACCTTCGGCATCGTCTTCGTGGTGGCCGTGTTCGCCCTGTTGCAGCGCGAGGATTTGCGCGACCGGCTGATCCGGCTGGTGGGCTCTGACGACCTGCACCGCACAACGCTCGCCATGGACGACGGCGCCCGCCGGCTGAGCAAGTACTTTCTCACCCAGCTGAGCATCAACGCCAGCTTCGGCGTGGTGGTCGGGCTGGGCCTGCTGTTGATCGGCGTCCCGAACCCGGTGCTGTGGGGCATCCTGTCGGGACTGCTGCGCTTCGTGCCCTACGTGGGCTCGCTGCTCTCGGCGCTGCTGCCGATGGCACTGGCCGCGGCAGTCGAGCCGGGCTGGTCGATGGTGCTGTGGACGCTCGCCCTCTACGTCGTGGTCGAGGGTGTGACGGGACAGGTGATCGAGCCGATGGTCTACGGCCACAGCACCGGCCTTTCGCCGTTTTCCGTGGTGGTGGCGGCAATCTTCTGGTCGTGGGTGTGGGGTCCGGTGGGCCTCATCCTGTCCACGCCGCTCACCCTGTGCCTGGTGGTCATGGGCCGCCACGTGAAGCGGCTGGAGTTCCTCGATGTGATGCTGGGGGACCGGCCCGCGCTGACGCCGGTGGAGAGCTTCTACCAGCGCATCCTGGCCGGCGACGCGGACGAGGCGCAGGACCACGCCGAGCTGTTGCTGAAGGAACGCTCGCTGTGCACCTACTACGACGAGGTGGCGCTGAAGGGCCTGCAGCTGGCCGCAACCGACTCGCAGCGCGGCGTGCTCGGCACCGAACAGCTCGACCGTGTGAAGGCGACGGTCAAGGTGCTTGTCGACGGGCTGGCGGACCACGACGACGTGCAGCCGCCACCCTCCGCCTCCGACGACGGCGCCGTTGTTCGGCCTGAGGACGAACGTGAGGTGCCGAAGAACCCGGATCCCGCGTCCGTGGCGCCGAGCGAGGGCGCGGTGCCAGCAGCCTGGCGCGCCCCGTCCGCGGTGCTTTGCATCGCCGGCCGCGGCCCGCTCGACGAGGCGGCCTCTGCCATGCTGGTGCAGTTGCTGGGCAAGCACGGCATGGGCGCCCGCTTGGTCACCTACGCCGAGGTGACGCGCGACCGCATCGACAGCCTCGACGTCCAGAGTGCGACGATGGCGTGCATCTCCTACCTCGACATCAGCGGCAGCCCGGCGCACCTGCGTTACCTGATACAGCGGCTGCGCCGGCGCATGCCGAAGGGTGCACCGTTGCTGGTGGGGTTGTGGCCGTCCGAGGACAGCGCGGTGAAGGACCCTGCGGTGCGGGCACAAGTGGGTGCTGACTACTTCACGAGCTCGCTGGCCGAAGCGGTGTCGTCCTGCGTTCACGCTGCAGAACAGCCTGCGCAGCTTCGGGTGGCTTGAGGGAAGGCAAGCAAGCGGTCCTTGTTCGAAAAGGAACCGAAACACTTTTGGTTCCGTCGGTTGTGCCGAGACGTGTCGTTTCAGCCGTCCGCGACAGCCGCAACAAAAGCTTTTTGCTTCTTTTTCTCGAAAAAGAAGCGCTTGCTTTTACCCTGCTCTTAACGGGGTAACGCTCTTTTCATTTGGCGCAGACGCCCCCGCGTGGACCATGCGCTCATCAAACATCGTGCATCTGCAACGATAGACCGGGAATGGCGGGTGACCGCGCACCCAGAAGGAGTGATCACATGCGCGCACTGTGCTGGCACGGCAAAGGCGACATCCGCTGCGACACCGTGGCCGACCCCAAGATTGAGGATGCGCGCGACATTATCTTGAAAGTGTCGAGCTGTGCCATCTGCGGTTCCGACCTGCACCTGATGGACGGGCAAATGCCGACCATGGAAAGCGGCGACGTGCTCGGCCACGAGTTCATGGGCGAGGTAGTGGAGGTCGGCTCCCCGAACCACAAGCTGAAGAAGGGCGACCGCGTCGTTGTGCCGTTCAACATCAACTGCGGCGAGTGCCGGCAGTGCAAGCTGGGCAATTGGGCGTGCTGCACGCGGTCCAACCGCAACGGTGCGATGGCCGCCAAGGTGCAGGGCTACCCGACGGCCGGGTTGTTCGGCTACTCGCACCTGACCGGCGGCTACTGGGGCGGCCAGGCGGAGTATGTGCGCGTGCCGATGGCCGACGTGGGCCCGATGAAGGTGCCGGAGGGCATGACCGACGAGCAGGCGCTGTTTCTCAGCGACATCCTGCCTACCGGCTGGCAGGGTGCCGAGCATTGCGACATCAAGGGCGGCGAGACCATCGCCGTGTGGGGTGCCGGTCCGGTCGGCCTGTTCGCTATCAAGTCCGCGATCGTCATGGGCGCCGAGCGCGTCATCGCCATCGAGGCCGTGCCCGAGCGCATCGCGCTCGCCAAGATAGCGGGTGCGACCGACATCATCGACTACAACACCGAGGACGTGCTCAAGCGGATCGACGAGATCACCAAAGGCGAGGGCGCGGACGCGGTGATCGATTGCGTCGGCATGGAGTCCGACGGCGGCCACGGGCTCGCGGGCGTGCTGAGCGCGGTGCAGGAAAAGCTGACCAGCATGCAGCGCCCCTACGCGCTCGAGCAAATGGTGATGGCCGTGCGTCCGTCCGGCAACATCTCGGTGCCGGGCGTCTACTCCGGGCCGGTGCCGGTGAACATGGCGGCCATCATACAGAAAGGCATCACCATCAAGACGGGGCAGACGCACGTGAAGCGCTACCTCGACAAACTTACCAAGCTGATCCAGGACGGCACCATCGACCCGACCTTCCTGATCACCCACCGCAGTCACGACCTCAAGGAAGGTCCTGACCTCTACAAGACCTTCCGTGACAAGAAGGACGGCTGCGTCAAGGTCGTCTTCAGCCTGTCCTGAGCAGCGGCACCGGCGTGCACATCGGACGCCCGGGTTGCTGATACGCACGGCGGCGCACTTACCAGGCGCTGTCTGCCTACCGCACCGCGCGTGATACTAACGGCCTAGAGGTTGACCCTTCCAAAGCAAGTAAGGCCTTCTTTTTTGAAAAAAAGAAGCAAAAAACTTTTGTCTCCGCTGTCGCGGACTCGTCCGGAGAGCGCGCGACAGCGGAATCAAAAGTTTTTTGGTCCTTTTTTCCAAAAAAGGACTGCTTGCTTTCTGTGCGTCAGCATCAAGGCCGGCTGTTATAAGGTCGAACCGTCCGGCATCGACTAGGTGCCCGAACGATCCGCAACCTCCAGGAGACACCCTGATGAACACCTTGTTGCTTTCCCGTCTCCTAGGGTGGTTCAGCCTGGGCCTCGGTGCCGTAGAGGCCGTGGCCCCGCACGGGCTGGCGCGATCGCTCGGCCTGTTCGGTGAAGCCTGGCTGGTGCGCGCCTTCGGTTTCCGCGAGATCGCCGCCGGCGTCACCGTGCTCGCCAAGCCGGACCAGCCGGTTGGGCCGATGCTGCGCGTCGCCGGCGATGTGCTCGACTTGGCCGTGCTGGCGCCCGCATTGTCTTCGCGCAACAAACGCAGCGACGCGGCGCACATCGCTTTCGTCATGGTGCTCGGCGTCACGGCACTCGACATCCTGTGTGCCTCGGCCCTGGTGGCCAACGAGCAGCGTCGCGCCGCCACGTCACAGCGCGCTCGCCAGCGCCGCCCGGCACCCGTCGCTCGACCGCGGGCAAGGCCGGCGAAATCGGCGTCGCCACAAGGCAAGTCGCGCAAGGGTCGCACGCAGACTGCTTAGGAACTGGCGAGGCGTCTTGAGGTTTGCTTCTCGAATACGTCAGTTGGTCTCGGGTTCCGATTGTCTTGCGGAGACTTAAGCCGGTCGGCGGTCAGCCAAAAGGCAAGCAGTTTTTTTTTGGAAAAAAGAACCAAAACTTTTGTCTTTTTAGGCGCGTGCTGTCGGAAGTGCCCCGACTGCGCTACGAGAGTTCTGCTGACATCAACGGTTCGAAACGTTGGCTGTGAAGAGCAAGCCGAGCGCTTCTCCTGAGTGTTGGTATCAAAGGTCGGCATGGTGAGTCAGATGGCTTGGTTTGTCGAGCAACGGAGCGGGAAGGCCTATTCTGGCCATAAGTATCGGAGCAAAAACCCTCTTGCCTGGTGGCTATCAGCCAATTCGAACGGAGTTCGAAATACGAATTAAGCTGCTGTCTTAAAAGACACGCGTTGCAAAACCTTCACGACAGCAAAGACAAAAGTCTTTTGCTGCTTTTTTTCAAAAAAGCAGACCCTGCTCTCTTCCTGAACGTTAGCTGTTACAACTACGGTTGTTGGGATAAGCGGGTCGTGCTTCCGAGTTGCTAAGTTCGCTCTTTTGAGTTCTGAGAAGCTAGCCACTCCTAGCCGCTGATACTTTCCGATTTGCACGGCGCCGACGTTTCCAGCACCCGTCGCTCAGCTTGATGTCAACAGCAACCATCCCCAGAGGAGCACCCGGGCATGACAACCGAACTCACCTACCTCGCATGGTCCGTCGTACTCGGTCTGGTGCACGCGATCGCCACTGGACAGTTCACCACTGCCCAGAAAGGCCTGACCTACGCGATGAGCGCCCGCGACGAGAAGAAGCCGCTGGAGGGCGTCGGCGCCCGGGTGGAGCGCGCGTTCGCCAACTACATGCAGACTTTTCCGTTCTTCGCCGCGACGGTGCTGGTGGCCCATGCGGCTGGCCGGCATAGCGGGCTGACGACGACCGGAGCGGCCCTGTATTTTTGGTCGCGCCTCGTCTACGTGCCGCTTTACGCCATGGCCATCCCGGTGGTGCGTACGTTAGCCTTCCTGGGTGGCGTGGTCGGCATCGCCCTGATCCTCTGGGCACTGACCTAGGCGTCAGTGCACCATCAACCCACGACGCCTCCTCGCGTCGGCCACACTCCCTAAAGGCGACGCGATGACCCAAGCCGACCTGGACCCGAACGACGTTCAGGAGTATCGCGCTTTCCTGGATTCCCGCGGCCTCAGCTCTGCACATTTTCAGGTCGACGCGTCGGGTGGCGACCCAGGCGAGGGCGAACTCGGCACCTCCCAACGCACCGCGACCGTAACCCACACGCCATCTGGCACGGCACAGACCTACAGCTTCCGAACCTGGGTGGCAGACTTCCGAGCCGACTACGACGCCGGACGTTACCCCAGGTAATTTTCGTCGTGCGTAGAGAAGCAAGGCAAGCGGTTCTTTTTTGAAAAAAGAACCAAAAAACTTTGTTCTCCAGGGCCCGTCGGGGTGAGGGTTCTCGCCTCAGCCGTCCGCGACAGCGCGCACAAAAGCTTTTTGCTTCTTTTCCTCAAAAAAGAAGGCCTTGCTTTTGCCCGCTCGCAGCAACGCCTGTTTGTGGCCAACCGCAGACGCTCGCCTTACAATGGCGCATGCCCCTGACCGAGTCCCAACGTGCTGAGATCGCCACGCAGCGCGAGGCCAGCCACACCACTCGCCGGGCCACCGTGCCGGCGTTGGAAGCGCTGCTGTTCGATGCGGTGCCGTTGCTGGACCACGGATTCCTGCGTGTGGTGGACTACATGGGCGACGACGGCGCCATCGTTCAGGCGGCACGGGTCAGCTACGGGCGTGGCACGCGCCGGGTGTCGGAGGATGCCGGGCTGATTCGCTACCTGATGCGGCATCGGCACAGCACGCCGTTCGAGATGTGTGAGCTCAAACTACACGTGAAGCTGCCGATCTTCGTGGCGCGGCAATGGATTCGCCACCGCATGGCCAACGTGAACGAGTACTCAGCACGTTACTCGGTGATGGACCGGGAGTTCTATATTCCGGCACCCGAGCACCTGGCTGCGCAATCCGCCGCGAACCGTCAGGGCCGGGGCGTGGTGCTGCAGGGCGAGGAGGCCGGCGAGGTTCTTGGCCTGCTGCGCGACGATGCCGGACGCAACTACGACCACTACGCGCGGATGCTGAACGAGACTGCAGACGGCACCGTGGTCGACGAGTCGCGGCAGGGGCTGGCGCGCGAGCTGGCGCGGATGAACCTGACGCTGAACACCTACACCCAATGGTATTGGAAGACGGACCTGCACAACCTGCTCAACTTCTGTGCACTGCGCGCCGACCCGCACGCGCAGTATGAAATCCGGGTCTACGCTGACGCGATCCTGGACATGGTGCGCGCCTGGGTGCCGGCGACTTACGCGGCGTTTTGCGACTACCGGCTGGGCGCGGTGACGCTATCGGCGCAGATGCTGGCGGTGGTGCGCCGCCGGCTGGCCGGCGAGGCGGTGGAGCAGGCGACGAGCGGCCTGTCGAAGCGGGAGTGGGAGGAGCTGGCGGCGACGCTTCCTGGTTGAGGAAGCGCTGACCTTTTCAGCTAACGCGAACCGTTCAACAGCGGTTTCGCTGACCTGAGTTCGTGTCGAAGAGGCATCGTGTTTTAGCCGTCCGCGACAGCCGAGACAAAAGCTTTTTGCTTCTTTTTCTCGAAAAAGAAGGCCTTGCTTCCTTCAAGCAGCCCGCAACGCCCGCGGAAGATCCGCGATAGCCGCGTCGAGGATCGCCGTCTCCCGTTCCTCGCCCAGCCCTTGGGAAATAACCCGCCGGGCAGCATCCGACGCGATGTCTGCCGCCGTTTGCCGCACGTCGTTGATCGCCGCCTTCTCCGCCGCCGCGATGCGGTCGAGCGCCAGGCGTTCGCGCCGCTTGGCGGATGCTTCGGCTTCGGCCATCGCGGCCTGCGCCAGCCGCTCGGCTTCGGTGTGGCTGCGGGCCAATACCTCCTGAGCTTCCGCCAACGCGCTGGTGCGGGCGCGTTGCGCCAGGGCGAGCATCGCCTCGGCTTCCTGCCGCAGGCGCTGCGCCTCGCCCAGCTCGGCGCGGACCTGGTTGGCGCGGCCGTCCAGCATGCCGGTGATCGCCGTCCACAGCCGGCGACCGAACAGCACGAAGAAGATCAGGAAGCTGACGAGGACCCAGGTTTCCGGGTCGCGAAATGCGTGCATCGGGCGGCTCTCCTGGTCAGGCCGGCAGGCCGCGTTCGTGCAGCAGCTCGCTCACCGCACCGGCCACCTGGTGCTCGTCCGCCTCGGCCTGCGTCAGCCGTGCGACGATGGCGGTTGCAGTGTCGGTTGCGACCTGCCGCAAGGCGCCCATTGCGGCGTTGCGTGCCTGGGCAATCTGCGTCTCGCTCCGCGACAGTTGCGCGTCCAGCCACGCTTCCTGCTCGGCCATGCGCGCTGCGGCCACTGCCTTGGCTTTCGCCGTGGCGTCCGCAATTGCCGCCTGACTTTGCGCGTAGGCCGTTCGCCGGGCGTCCGTCAGCTCGACCACCGCCGCGTCGGCGTCCTGCTTGGAGGCATGGGCGCGTTCCAGGTCGGCGGCGATGGTGCCGGCGCGCATCTCCAGGATGGCGCCCACCTTCGGCAATCCCCAGCGGGAGACGAGAAGGTAGAACACCACGAAGATCATCGCACCCCAGACAACCTGGGCGGTGAGCAGCTTGTTGGCGAAGTTCAGCTGCGGCATGGTTTCCGCGTGTGCTGACGTCGCGCTTAGCAAGATGAGCAAGAAAGCGGTTCTTTTTTGAAAAGAAGAACCAAAAAACTTTTGTTCCCTGTCGGGGACTCTCCCGCGAGCGTGCGACAGCGGAGACAAAAGTTTTTTGCTTCTTTTTTTCAAAAAAGAAGGCCTTTCTTGCTGCACGTGCCGATCAGGTAAACAGGATCAGGAACGCGATCAGCAGCGCGAACAGCGCCACCGCTTCCGTCAGCGCGAACCCGAGAATGCCCAGGCCGAACACTTGGTCGCGCGCCGACGGGTTGCGCGCAATGCTGGTGACCAGCGCCGAGAAGATGTTGCCGATGCCGATGCCCACGCCGGCGAGCGCGATGACGGCGATGCCTGCGCCCAGTTTCGTTGCCGCTGCCACGTCCATGTAACCAGTCCTTCTATCAAGCTTTTACAAATATCCGCCCGGAGGCGTCAGCACGCCTCAGTGCAGGTGCACCGCGTCGTGCAGGTAGATGCAGGTCAGGATCGCAAACACGTAGGCCTGCAATGCCGCCACCAGCAATTCGAAGCCCATCAGCACCACGTTGATGGCCACCGGCCCGATCGCCGCGATGCTGCCGACCAGCGAGTGTCGGCCCAGCATCACCACGAAGGTGGCGAACACCGCGAACATCACGTGCCCGGCCACCATGTTGGCGAACAGGCGGATGGACAGGCTGACCGGGCGCGAAAGGTAGGAAATGATCTCGATCGGCACGATCAGCGGTGCAAGGAACACCGGCGCGCCGGACGGGAAGAAGTAGGTAAAGAACTTCCAGCCGTGCTCGGCGAGTGCGACCACGGTGACGACCACGATCACCAGCAGCGCCAGCGCCGCGGTCACCGCGATGTGGCTGGTGTAGGTGAACGAGAAGGGCACCAGGCCCAGCAGGTTGCCCATCAGCACGAAGAAGAACAGCGTGAAGACGAACGGGAAGAAGCGTTTGCCCTCCGGCCCGATCTGGTCGACGGCCATGTTGTAGACGAAGTCGTAGGACAGCTCTGCCGCCGCCTGCAGCCGGCCGGGCACCACGGCGCGCGGTCTGGACCCGTAATACAGCAACGCCAGCACCAGGGCGGCACCGATCACCATCAGCAAGTTGGCCTGGGTGAAGTTCACTGCGGAGCCCATGAAGCCGACCGGAGCCAGCTTGAACTGGCTCAGCGCGTCGATCGTGGGCTCTGCGGTAGGTGCGGCCACTGCCACTGATGCGCTTCCCCGTTCGGCCAGGAATGGCCAGTCCAATCGAGCCGCCGGGTCAGCGCCGCGGCGGCCCGACCAGCCGCCAAACGTTCGCCACTCCAGCCGCACCGCCCAGCACCAGGAAGATCACAAGGAACAACGGCAGGGTATGCAGCCAACGGTCCAGGCCCCAACCGATGGCAACCGCCACGGCCAGGGCGGAGACCAGCTCCACACCCACGCGCAGGCCGACACCAAGGGCGGACGTCTCCTTCATCGTGGAAGGCGTGTCGGCCACTGGCGGGGCATCCATCCCCTGCCGGCTTCGTGCGGCGCGCAGGCGGGCCTCGAAAGAGCCACCGGCGCCGCTGTCATCCTCGCTCATCGCGGCTCCAAGGGCGGAACGCCCCAGCGCTGGAAAGCCCGCGCTTGCTAGATGCGGTGCGCAGGTGTGTCAAGGCGAAGGCAAGGCCTGCTTTTTTGAAAAAAGCAGCAAGAAAATTTTAGTCCGGCTGTCGCGGCGCCTCCCTCAGCGTGTACTCCAGGGAACAAAAGTTTTTTGGTTCTTTTTTTCAAAAAAGAACCGCTTGCTTTCTTATCGGCAGTTAAGGCCGACGCCTACTTCAACGGCACCGTCAACTGCACGCCCGTCGCCTTCGCCGCGTTACGGTCGTCCATCGCCTGCGGGCTCGAGCCGGTCGTGTAGCCGTCGCCCTGCGGCGGGTAGTGCAGCGAGAACACGCTCGGCTGCAGGTCGGTCTTCGGATCGGCGTTCTCCACGGGGGCGGTCACGCCGTCGTTCGGCATGGGTGCGGGGCCGACGCGGGGCGGCGCCGGCGGCGCGGGCGGGGGGGCGGGCCGGGTGCGGGCCGGGTGGGGGGTGGGCCGCCCCGCCGGGTGTGGCGCGGGGCGCGGGGGGGGG
>CAXUIR010000013.1:15112-16217 GCA_964251005.1 uncultured Acetobacteraceae bacterium
CTGCCGCACCGCCTTGTGTTCATCGTGGCGATGCGTGGGCCTGCGCTATTGCACGGCCGGGGCGCCCGCCTGGTTGGCCGCCGGCGCCGGGTCAGCCGCGGCCGGCAGGGCCAGGCAGACGGCGCACAGCAGGCCAAGCACGGCGGTTGGGCGGATCGATCGAACGCTCATACAAAACTCCCGGGGATGAGGATGGAATTCGTGTCAGGACGGCAACGGCGCACGCACCGATTTGTTGCGCCACTACCCTGCACTGCAGACCGCCGGCGGGTTGACGCCGGTTTTGCCGGGTTCCTATGCACTCGCGGGCGCACTCGGGACGGGAGGCAGCCATGGTTTACGGCGTGGATCAGTGCAGGCGGTGCGGCAAGACCATCAAGGTGGCAGACGGCGCCTGGCAACGCCACGAGGAAAGCCTCACCAAACCACCGATCATGACGCCCAGGCAGTGGAAAGCCGCCGGCTGGAAGGCCTCGCCCACTTGGTATCAGACGATCAAGGTGTTCGACGGCGTCTGCTTCGATTGCAAGCCGGCGGTGCAGGCGAGGCGTAAGCCGAACTGGCGGGTGAAGGTGGGCATGGTCGCCTTTGCCATCGTGGCGCTCGGGCTGTTCCTGGTGCTTGCGGCGCGGGTGTTCTGATTAGGGAAGGCAAGCGCTTCTTTTTTGAAAAAAAGAAGCAAAAAACTTTTGTTCCCTGGGTACACGCTGAGGGAGATTCCGCGACAGCAGGGATAAAAGTCTTTTGCTTCTTTTCTTCAGAAAAGAAGGCCTTGCTTTCTTATTCTGCGGCCTGCAACGCCGGCTCCACCATCGCCACCGCCCGCCGCAGATCCACCGACAACAGCCGCGACACCCCGCGTTCCTGCATCGTCACGCCGAACAGCCGGTCCATCCGGCTCATCGTCAGCTGGTGGTGCGTCACCACCAGGAACCGCGTGCCGGTGTCGCGCACCACGTCGTCCAGCAGGCTGCAGAAGCGCTCCACGTTGGCGTCGTCCAGGGGCGCGTCCACCTCGTCGAGCACCGAGATCGGCGCCGGCGTGCAGCGGAACACCGCGAAGATCAGGCTGAGCGCGGTCAGCGCCTGCTCGCCGCCGGAGAGC
>CAXUIR010000013.1:16227-17114 GCA_964251005.1 uncultured Acetobacteraceae bacterium
GTTCTTGCCCGGCGGTTCGGCGTAGATCTCCAGGCCGGCGAGCAGCGGGTCGTCCGAGCCGGTGAGCGCCAGGTGAGCGCGGCCGCCGCCCATCATCCGGGTGAACAGGGTGCGGAAATGCGCGTCCACCTGGGTGAAGACGGCCTGCAGCCGCTCGCGACCTTCGCGGTTGAGGTGGCCGATGGCGCCGCGCAGCTTGGCGATGGCGGTGCCCAGCTCGTCGCGCTCGCGGTCCAGCGTGGTCAGGCGCTCGTCCAGCTCTGCCAGTTCCAGCTCGGCGCGCAGGTTCACCGGGCCCATCTCGTCGCGCTCGCGGGTCAGTCGCTCGAAGCGTCGACGGGCACGCTCCTCGGCAGCATCAGAGGTGTCATCGGCCTCCGGCAGGCTCCACCCGTCGCCCAGGCGTTCGGCGGCGCGGGCAAGCACGGCGTGCACGCCGGCGCGCGCGGCCTCGCTTGCAGCCTCACTGCGGACCAGACTTTCGCGGCAACTCGAGAGGCGCTGGTCGGCGTCACGTTGGGCGACTGCCAGGGTGCGGAGACGCTGCTCGGCGGTGTGCAGCTCGGCGTCGGCGGTCCGGTTCGCCGCTTCGGCGGTAGCCAGGGCGGCAGCGGACCGTTCGGCACGCGCGGCGAGGTCGCCGGGGCTGCCGGACGCTGCCAGCCAGGCCTGGCGCGCGGCGGCGCATCGGTCGGCCAGGGAAGCGGCGCGGCCGGCGGCGTAATGGTGCCGGGCTGTCCAGGCGGCGAGGTCGGCGGAGGCGGTCTGCGCGGCCACGCCTGCGCGTTCCTGGTTCGCCTGCAATCCCGCCAGGTGGATGCGCTGGCGATGCAAGGCATCGACCGCCGCTTCGGCGCGAAGCCGTGCCGCCTGGGCGGCCTGCGCGC
>CAXUIR010000014.1:0-1989 GCA_964251005.1 uncultured Acetobacteraceae bacterium
AACCATCTGACCGCAGGGGCCTCGTTCGACGGCGCGCAGACGGAGTTCTCCGCCACCGCGTTCATCGGCGGCGTCACACCGGTCACCCGCGTGTTCGTCGGGCCGGGCATCGTGATCGACGAGCCGGGCAACAACGTGCCGGTCCGCGTGGCGATCAGCAACGCCTACGCCGGCGGCTTCGCGTCCGACACGCTGAACCTGACCAACGCGCTGGCCGCCACCGTGTCCGGCCGCTTCAACTTCGCCGAGATCGACCTGCGCGACCAGGGCGGCGGCGACCTCACCGGCAACCACGCCTACGCGCGCTTCAACCCGGCCGCCGGCCTCACCTACGACGTCTCCCCGGCGCTCACCGCCTATGCCGGCTACGCGGAGGCCAACCGCGCGCCCACGCCGGCCGAGCTCTCCTGCGCCGGTCCGCAAAACTCATGCAGCCTGGCCAACTTTTTCGTGGGCGACCCCGACCTCAAGCAAGTGATCGCCCACGCGATTGAGGCCGGCCTGCGCGGCCACGCCGACGTGCTCGCCGGCGCGCGGCTCGGCTACGATGTCAGCCTGTTCCGCACCGATTCGGACGACGACATCGCCTTCATCAACAGCGTCACCCTGAACCGGGCGTTTTTCGCCAACGTAGGTCAGACGCGGCGGCAAGGCGGCTCCGCGCGGGTCGACCTGCATCTGGACCGCGTGTCCGGCTACGTCGCCTACACCTACACGGACGCGACGTTCCAGACCGGCTACGTCGAATCCGGCGGCAGCAACCCGGCCCAGGACGCCAACGGCAACGTCACCATACGGCAGGGCGACGAGCTGCCGGGCGTGCCGCGCGGCGTGTTCAAGTTCGGCGTGGACGGCGTGCTGGCCCCGGCCTGGCACGCGGGCATCGACGGGCAGTATCAGAGCGGGCAATTCTTGTTCGGCGACGAGGCGAACCTGACGCCGCGCCTGCCCGGTTTCTACGTCATGAACCTGCACAGCACCTACGACGTGACGAACCGGCTTCAGCTGTTCTTCAGCGCGCAGAACCTTCTCGACCGCCGCTACTACACCTACGGCACGTTCTCGCCGACCAACGCGGTGTTCCTGTCGCAAGCGCCGAACGCGATCAACCCGCGCAGCTACAGCCTTGCGGCGCCGCTGGGGTTCTTTGGGGGTGTGCGGGTTCAATTTTGAGTGTCCATTTTGAACACTTGGATGCCGTGGAAGAAAGTAATACCAACTGGCCTTGATGCTGACTCATAGAAAGCAAGCAGTCCTTTTTTGAAAAAAAGGACCAAAAAACTTTGACTCCGCTGTCGCGCGCTCTCCGGATGAGTCCGCGACAGCGGAGATAAAAGTCTTTTGCTTCTTTTCTTCAGAAAAGAAGGCCTTCCTTGCTTCGCGCATCCCCAGACACTAGCTCCCCGCGACCATAGCCCGCATGACCTCTGTTTCGGTTCAGCAGGCGCACGCTGAGGGGACGGGCGGCGCGGCCGAAACTGCTCGTCCCGACCAACGCCAGGAAGTAACCGAAGCGCTTGAGGAAGTCGAAATCTATGGCAGTACGTTTCCCGGATCGCGACCGGATTTCGACCGGATTTGATCGACACGCCCGCAAGGCCCATGAGACGCGCCACACACCTGAGAGCGCCCGATGAAGCTGCACGACGTCCGCGTCCACCCCGAAACCGACCGCCTGGCACGGGAGGACCAGCTGGCCTGGCACATCGCCGCAGTCGCCGCCGACCCGGTGGCGGTGCTGCCCGAGGTCGCCGAGATGATCATCTACCGGGTGATCGACAACGCGTCGGTGGCGATCGCCTCGATCAACCGCCACCCCATCGTCAGCGCGCGCGACCAGGCGCTGGCGCACCGGCGCGAAGGCGGGGCGACGCTGTTCGGCTGCGCGCCGGGCGTTCGGGTGCACGCGGAGTGGGCCGCCTGGGCGAACGGCACGGCTGTGCGCGAGCTGGACTACCACGACACCTTCCTGGCCGCGGAGTACAGCCA
>CAXUIR010000014.1:1999-16984 GCA_964251005.1 uncultured Acetobacteraceae bacterium
GGGCGGCGCTGGTCCGCGCGCTCGCGACCGGTTACGAGATACAGGTCGATCTGGTGAAGTCGATCTGCCTGCACGAACACAAGATCGACCACGTGGCCCATCTCGGCCCGTCGGCCGCCGCCGGCATCGGCACGCTGCTGGGGCTGCCGACGGAGGTGATCTACCAGGCGGTGCAGCAGGCGCTGCACGTGACCACGGCGACGCGCCAGAGCCGCAAGGGAGAGATCAGCAGCTGGAAGGCGTTCGCCCCCAGCCACGCCGGCAAGCTGGCCATCGAGTCCGTCGACCGTGCGATGCGCGGCGAGGGCGCGCCCAGCCCGATCTACGAAGGCGAGGACAGCGTGATCGCCTGGATGCTGGACGGCAAAACCGCGCACTACCAGGTGCCGCTGCCCGAGCCCGGCGAGCCCAAGCGCGCGATCCTCGACACCTACACCAAGGAGCATTCCGCCGAGTACCAGAGCCAGGCGCTGATCGACCTCGCCTTCCGCATGGGCAGGCGCGTGGCCAGCTGGGACGACGTGGCCGACATCCTGATCGAGACCAGCCACCACACCCACTACGTGATTGGCACCGGTGCCAACGACCCGCAGAAGATCGACCCCGAGGCGAGCCGCGAGACGCTGGACCACTCGATCATGTACATCGTAGCCGTGGCCTTGCAGGATGGCGCGTGGCACCACGTGCGCAGCTACGCGCCGGAGCGTGCGCGCCGCGCGGACACCGTGGCGTTGTGGCGCAAGATCCGCACGGTTGAGGATCCGCGCTGGACGGCGCGCTACCACTCGGTGGACCCGGCGGTCAAAGCGTTCGGCGGGCGCGTGGTGATTACGATGAAGGACGGCACGATGATCGCCGACGAGATGGCGGTGGCCAACGCGCACACGCTGGGGGCGACGCCGTGGGGTCGGGCGGACTACATTCGCAAGTTCCGCACGCTGACGGAGGGGTTGCTGGATGCGGCCGAGGTGGAGCGCTTTCTGCAGCTGGTGCAGCGCCTGCCGTCGTTGCGGGCGGACGAGCTGCTGCAGCTGAACGTGTCGGTGCCGGCAGGGACGTTGTCTGTCGGCGAAAAAGGGATTTTCTAAGGCTGGCGCTGCAAGGAAGATCAACCACGAAGGACACAAAGAAGCAGGCAAGGCAGCCCCTTCTTTTTCTTCTTCGTGTCCTTCGTGCCTTCGTGGTCGATCTTCCTTGCCCAACCCAGCCACGCGATACGCGTTTGCAAGACAAAGTAGAAGCCTGAGGGAGTGCGCAAGATGAGCGAGACAGCAACACCACCAGCCCCGAAGCCAAAGAAAAGCGTGGCGCTCTCAGGCGTGGTTGCCGGCAACACCGCGCTGTGCACCGTCGGGCGCACCGGCAACGATTTGCACTACCGCGGCTACGACATCCTAGACGTCGCGGAAACCTGCGAGTTCGAGGAGATCGCTTACCTGCTGGTGCATGGCCACCTGCCCACCGAGGCCGAACTGCGCGCCTACAAGACCCGGCTGCGCGGGCTGCGCGGCATACCCGCGTCGTTGCGGCACGTGCTGGAACAGCTGCCCGCCGCCACCCATCCGATGGACGTGTTGCGCACCGCGGTCAGCACGCTCGGCTGCCTGTTGCCGGAAAAGGAAGACCACAACACCGCCGGCGCGCGCGAGATCGCTGACCGGCTGATGGCGTGCCTTGGTTCGATTTTGTTATACTGGTGGCACTACTCGCATAACGGCCGCCGTATCGACGTTGAGACAGACGACGACAGCATCGCCGCGCATTTCTTGCACCTGCTGCACGGGCGTACGCCTTCGGCGCTGCACACGCGCGCCATGCACACCAGCCTGGTGCTCTATGCCGAGCACGAGTTCAACGCGTCCACTTTCGCAGCACGCGTGGTGGCCGGAACGGGGTCGGACATGTACTCGGCGATTACCGGCGGGATCGGCGCGCTGCGCGGGCCGAAACATGGCGGCGCCAACGAGGCCGCACTCGAGATCCAGCAACGCTACCTCACACCCGACGCGGCCGAGTCGGACATCCGCACGCGCGTGGCCAACAAGGAGGTGGTGATCGGCTTCGGCCACCCGGTCTACACCGTCAGCGACCCGCGCAACGTGGTGATCAAGTCGGTGGCGAGAAGGCTCAGCGAAGACGCAGGCGACGGCTTGCTGTTTGCCGTTGCCGAGCGGTTGGAGAGCGTGATGTGGGACCTGAAGAAGATGTTCCCCAACCTCGACTGGTTCAGCGCCGTCTCCTACCGCATGATGGGCGTGCCGACGGCGATGTTCACGCCGCTGTTTGTCATCTCGCGCACCTCCGGCTGGGCGGCGCACGTGGTCGAGCAGCGGTCGGACGGCAAGATCATCCGTCCTACCGCCAACTACGTGGGACCCGAAGACCTGACATTCGTGCCGCTCGCCGAACGCACGGTGGCCGCGTGACGTACCTCGTCGGCGCCGACCTGCATTCTGCGCCGGCCGGCGAGCGCTTCCGCGCGCTACTGGCCCAGCCTGGCATCTTGCGGCTGCCGGGCGCGCATAACGGCCAAGCGGCGCTGCAGGCGCGCGCTGCCGGGTTTTCCGGTGTATACCTGTCTGGCGCAGCGATGTCGGCGTCGATGGGACTGCCGGATTTGGGCGTCATCACCATCGAGGACGTTTGCTTCCACGTCCGTCAGGTCGCCCGCGCGTCGATGCTGCCGGTGCTGGTGGACGGCGACACCGGCTACGGCGAAGCGCTGAACGTGATGCACATGGTGCGCAGCTTCGAGGATGCAGGTGCTGCCGCCGTGCACCTCGAAGACCAGCTGCTGCCGAAGAAGTGCGGCCACCTCAACGACAAACGCCTGGCCGACCCGCGCGACATGGCCGCCAAGGTGGCCGCCGCGGTGCGCGCGCGGCGCCACCTGTTCGTCATGGCGCGCACCGACGCCGCCGCCAGCGAGGGGCTGGACGGCGCGGTCGCGCGCGCGAAGATCTACGTCGACGCAGGCGCGGACGCGATCTTCCCCGAGGCGCTGCACAGCGCCGAGATGTTCCGCGCGTTCGCCGCCCGGCTGCCCGGCGTGAAGCTGCTTGCCAACATGACCGAGTTCGGCCGCACGCCGTTCTTCACCGCGTCCGAGTTCGAGGCGATGGGCTACAGCATGGTGATCTGGCCGGTGAGCTCGCTGCGCGTCGCTAACAAGGCGCAGGAGGAACTCTACGCCACGATCGCACGTGACGGCAGCACGCAGGCAATGCTGGAAAAGATGCAGACGCGCGTTGAGCTTTACGCAACCATCGATTATGCGGCTTACGAGGCGCTGGACGCGTCAATCGCCACGACGGTGTTGCCGGAATAGCCCGCGACATCGGGTTTCGACGCAGCAAGAAAGCTGGCAGAGTGGCCAAAGCGCGCCAACGAACGGTGATCGCGCATGGGTTTGCCGAACTGAAGCAAGAAAGCAGTTCTTTTTTGGAAGAAAAGAACCAAAAAACTTTTGTTTCCGCTGTCGCGCGCTCGCCGGAAAGAAATTGCGACAACCGAAACAAAAGCTTTTTGCTTCTTTTTCTCGAAAAAGAAGGCCTTCGCTTCTGCTCGAAAGGTCACCTTTCAGGCTCATCGGTTCGACCTCGGGAACAGCATCGAGGTGCCCTGCGAAAGACCGGGGCTTGCAGAGGCGGCTGCGTCCGCTGCAGTGACGCAGGCGCTTGGCCGTGGAAGGATGCGTGTGGGATGCTACCTTTTTTCGCAAACGCGGGCGCGCAACCCAGGGGTGCCTGGGCGACGCTGGTTCTCGCCCTCTTCGCGTGTCTCTGCGCCTCGCCGGGCCTGGCGGCTGGGTCGACCACCCAAACCATCGTCCTCATTCGGCACGGCGAAAAACCGGCGGCGGGCCTCGGGCAGCTGAGCTGCCGTGGCCTTAACCGTGCTCTCGCCCTGACCGACGTCTTGCGACGCTTGTTCGGCACACCGGACGCGATGTTCGCGCCCGACCCCGCCGTCCAGAAGTTGGACGACGGCCAGGCCTACGACTACGTCAGACCATTGGCCACCATCGAGCCGGCTGCCGTGGCATTCGGCTTGCCGGTGAACGCGAGCTTCGGCCTGATGGACGTCGCAGGCTTGTCGCACGCCCTCGATGCACCCCGGCTGAGAAGCGCGCTGACCGTCGTTGCTTGGGAGCACACCGAGATCGTTGCGATCGCTCGCCGGTTGCTGGCCGAGCATGATGGGCAACAGGCGGACGTTCCCGAATGGGACAGGAAAGATTTCGATGGCGTCTATGTGATCCGAATAGCGCGCGAAGGTGCGCGCACATCATCGACGTTCGAGCGGCGAAGCGAGGGACTTGACGGGCAGTCATCCACCTGTCCTGGTCGGTAAGAAAGCAAGGCCTGCTTTTTTGAAAAGCAGCAAAAAACTTCGATCCCTGCTGTCGCGGAAACCCGCCGCAACGTGTACTCAAGGGAACAAAAGTTTTTTGGTTTTTTTTCAAAAAAGAACCGCTTGCTTTGCTTGCCTCCGCCACAGCAGCCCAACAACGCCCAACGCAAGCAATCCGAAACCGATGCGACCCGGCAAGCGATTCTTGCTGAGCAGCCATTGCAGGCTTCCGGGGATGGCTTCGCTGTCGAACGGCCCGTGCGTCCCCGAAGGCTTGGTGGACGCCGTGTAGGTGTTGGGGTCACGCGCGTCCGCCACATCCTGGCGCGTTGTCTGCTGAACGCGCACCCCGGCCTTTCCCGAGGCCCAGTCGAGCAAGCCGGGCGCAACCTTGTTACCGATGGTGAAAGCGACGGTCTCGCCCGTCACCTGCCATTCCCGGCGCTTGACGGTGCCGGCAAGGTAGATCGCCTCGCCGAGGATCTCCGGCTGATAAATGGGTGGCGGCGGCCGCGGCGTCTTCTCCATCACCGAGCCGGCATGGCTGTAGAACGGCGTGTTCACCGCCGGCGGGTGCACCATCGTCACATGCACCGCGGACTGCTCGTTGACCAACTCGGCTCGCAGCGCCTCGGTGAAGCCACGCAAGCCAAACTTGGTCGTCGAATAGGCGGACTGCAGCGGCACGCCGCGGTAGGAGATTGCCGAGAGTATCTGCACGATCGTGCCCCTGTTGCGCGGCCGCATCCGCGCCAGCGCCACGCGGGTTCCGTTGACCGTGCCGTGCAGGTTCACGTCGACAACGCGCTTGAACGCCTCCTCGGGCACGTCGACAAAGGCGCCGTAGAAACCGATGCCGGCGTTGTTGACCCAGACGTCCACGGGACCCAGGGCCTGCTCGATCTCGGCGGCGGCACGCTCGAGCGCAGCGCTGTCGGACACGTCCGCGCTGACGGCATACGGGGTGCCACCCGCTTTGGCGACCTGCGCGCTCGCGTCGTCGAGGGCAGCGCGTCCGCGGCCGATCAAGCCGATCTTCCAGCCGTGGCGGGCGTATTCAAGGGCCGCCGCAAGCCCGATCCCGGAGCCTGCCCCAGTAATGACGACCGTCCGCACAGAATGTTCGCTCATCACGTCGCGTCTCCACTTGAACACGCGAAGTCGCCCTCAGTCTAGGAAAGTCAACCGGTGCATCAATTGTCTCCGAGATGTGTCGATCAAGACGGCGTGCTGTACTGGGGCGTGGTCTTCGGTGCGAGCTGCCGTAAGAAAGAAAGCAAGCAGTCCTTTTTTGAAAAAAAGGACCAAAAAACTTTTGCCTCCTTGGCTCCGGTAGCGCCCGCGCATATCCGGATAGGTCGAAGCGCTACAACAGCGCAGGCGACAATGTTTTTTGCTTCTTTTTTTCAAAAAAGAAGGCCTTCCTTGCTGTCGCTAAAAGCTCGTACTTCGTTGTCAACCCATCAAACTCTATAGGTAAGCTCTTGACCTTTCTGATCTACGGGGCAACCGGCTACACGGGACGCCTCTGCGCTGAACATGCCGTCGAGCGCGGGCTGCGGCCCATACTCGCCGGCCGCAACCCGGACAAGCTGCGCGCGCTCGCCGAGGTTTTTGGACTGGAGTGGCGCGCGTTCGGTCTCGCCCCCACGCCCGCGCAGCTGCAGGGTGTTGCGGCCGTTCTGCACGCTGCGGGCCCGTTCTCGGCCACTGCGGCGCCGATGGCGTCGGCCTGCATCGAAGCGGGTGTGCACTATTGCGACATCACCGGCGAGATCGACGTTTTCGAGGCGCTGGCGGCCTGGGACGCACGCGCGCGCGATGCCGGGGTGATGCTGCTGCCCGGCGCCGGGTTCGACGTGGTGCCCAGCGATTGCCTCGCCGCGCACGTGGCGGCGCGGTTGCCCGGCGCAATGCGGCTGCGCTTGTCCATCGGCGGTTTGTCCAAGGCGAGCCGGGGCACGATGAAGACGATGCTCGAGGGCGTCGGGACCGGCATGCGCCTCCGCCGCAACGGAGCGATCGTGCAGGGCGACGCTGGGCGGCGGCAGGAGGCGGATTTCGGCAACGGCAGCCGGCCGACCCTCGGCGTGCCGTGGGGCGACGTCTCCACCGCGTGGCGGTCCACCGGCATCCCGAACGTCGAGGTGTTCTTCGAGGCGACGCGCCAGACGAAAGTGATGACGGCGCTGCCTGCCCCGGTTCGCAAGCTGCTTTCGCTGAGCCCGGTCGTGCGCTTCCTGCAAGGCCAGGTCGACCGATACTTGCCGCCCGGACCCTCGCCAGCGGACCGGACCATCGGCCGTGCCGCGGTGCTGGCCGAAGCCTGGGACGCAGCAGGCCGGCGCGTCTCGGCCTTGCTGGCGCCGCCCGAGCCTTACCACCTGACGGCGCGGACGGCGGTGGAGCTGGCCCGGCTTGCCGCCGGAGGCGCCGCGGTGACGGGCTATCAGACGCCTTCGACGGCATACGGAGCGGATTTCGTCCTGCAGTTTCAGGGCGTGCGGCGGACCGACGTCGTGAGCTGACCAGGCAAGGCAAGCAGTCCTTTTTTGAAGAAAAGGACGAAAAAACTTTGGGGCTGTCCCAGATCCGGTGAGGATCTAGGACAGCCCCAAAAACTTTTGTCTCCTTGGCTACGGTTACGGCCTCGCATTTCAGGACAGGGCGAGGTGCATGAACGAGCGCAGGGACAAAAGTTTTTTGCTTCTTTTTTCCAAGAAAGAAGGCCTTCCTTGTCGCGCCTCTGTGCGGCGAGCGCGCGACAGCGGAGTCAAAAGTTTTTGGTTCTTTTTTCAAAAAAGAACCGCTTGCTTTCTCTTCGGCCTACGACGCCCTCGCAACGCGCAGAAGCAACGTCCCCTCGGCAACCTGGCTGCCTTCGCGCGTCTTGAGGTCGGCAACTGTGCCGTCGAACGGTGCGACCAGCGCCATCTCCATCTTCATCGCCTCCAGGACCACCAGGCGCTGTCCTTTGGTCACCACGGCGCCCTCGGCCACTGTCACGGCGATCACCCGGCCAGGCATCGGCGAGAGGATCGCGTCGTCGCCGGCCGCTCCGCCGTCCGCATGCGCGGCGCGCGGCGTCCCGATGGCCCAGGCCTCGCCGTCGAGGAACAGGACGCGTTCGAAGCCCAGCTCCACGACCTGCCCGCGATCCGGCCCGGCGTCGCTCAAATCGACAAGGTAGGGGATGCCGGCCACCTCCACCTCAACCTGCAGCGCGGGCTCGGCGTTGGCGCGGAAGCCGGTGAGCAAGGTCCAGGGCGTGTCCGTGGCGGACGGCAGCATCGCCGCAGCGGCGGCCTGTTGCACGCGCGCGGACGGCTGGGTGCCGGCAACGAGGCAGTTCAGGTGGCGGACGATGAAGCCGGTGTCGATGCGGCCCGCTACGAAATCAGGGTGCGACGCCGCGCAAGCGAGGAAGGCCGCGTTGGTGCGCACCGGCCAGACTTGCGTGCCGCGCGTCGCGGTAGCGAGTCTGGCTGCGGCCTGTGTCCGAGTGGCGGCGTGCACGATCAGCTTGGCGACCATGGGGTCGTAGAACGCGCTGACGTCGCCGCCTTCCTCGACGCCGCTGTCGACACGCACGTCCTGCGGAAACCGCAACCGGTCGAGCCGACCGACGGACGGCAGGAACCCGGTGGCTGGGTTTTCCGCGTAGAGCCGCGCCTCCATCGCCCAGCCGTCGATGGCCAGCTGGTCCTGCCGCAGCGGGAGCTGTTCTCCGCTGGCGACGCGAAGCTGCCACTCGACCAGGTCCTGGCCGGTGATCGCCTCGGTGACCGGGTGTTCGACCTGCAGGCGGGTGTTCATTTCCATGAACCAGATGCGGTCGGCGCGCAGCCCGTCGGCGCCGTCCGCGATGAACTCGATGGTGCCGGCACCGACGTAGCCGACCGCCTGCGCCGCCCTCACCGCGGCGGCGCAGACCCACTCGCGCGTTGCCGCGTCCATGCCCGGCGCCGGCGCCTCTTCGATCACCTTCTGGTGGCGGCGCTGCAGGGAGCAATCGCGCTCGAACAGGTGCACCAGGTTGCCGTGCGTGTCGCCGAACACCTGCACCTCGATGTGGCGCGGCGAGAAAATGTACTTCTCGATCAGCACGCGGTCGTCGCCGAACGAGGCGGCCGCCTCGCGCTTGCAGCTCTGCAGCAGCTCGGCGAAAGAGTCCGCATCGTCAACCTTACGCATGCCCTTGCCGCCGCCGCCGGCGACCGCCTTGATCAGCACGGGGTAGCCGATGGCGCCGGCCTCGCGCTGCAACCGCGTGGCGTCCTGGTCTTCGCCGAGATAGCCGGGTGTCACCGGCACGCCGGCTGCGATCATGCGGCTTTTTGCGGCGTCTTTCAGTCCCATCGCGCGGATGCTCTCGGGCGGGGCACCCACCCAGGCGAGCCCGGCGCCGATCACCGCGTCGGCGAACGCTGCGTTCTCCGACAGGAAGCCGTATCCCGGATGGATCGCCTGCGCGCCGGTGGCTCGGGCGGCGTCCAGCAGGCGGTCCTGCCGCAGGTAGGAGTCGCGGGCGGGCGCGGTGCCGATGCACATTGCGGCGTCGGCCTCGCGCACGAACGGCATGTCCGCGTCCACGTCGGAGTGGACGGCGACGGTGCGTACGCCCAGCCGGCGTGCAGTGCGCATGATGCGCCGCGCGATTTCGCCGCGATTGGCGACGAGCAGACTGTCGATCACGCATCATGCTCCGTGTTCGGATGCCGACGCTTATACCAGTGGTCTTGAGTCTTGACCGGCGACACGCAAGCAAGCGGTTCTTTTTTGAAAAAAAGAACCAAAAAACTTTTGTTCCCTTGGGCGCGCGCTGCGGGAGAGTCCGCGACAGCCGGACCAAAAGTCTTTTGCTTCTTTTCTTCAGAAAAGAAGGCCTTGCTTCCTTGCCTAACGTATAAGTGTGAAGGTCCAGTGCCGCCGGTATCAGACCGGCTGACCCAGGGCAGCGTTGCGTGCAGCGGTTTCGTCACATCCGGAACACGCCGAACTGGGCGCGCTCCGGGATCGGCGCGTTCAGCGCCGCGGACAAGGCGAGGCCCAGCACGTCGCGGGTCTGCACCGGATCGATGATGCCGTCGTCCCACAGCCGTGCGGTAGCGTAGTAGGGATTGCCCTCGTCCTCGTACGTGCGGCGGATCGGCGCCTTGAAGGCTTCGGCCTGTTCCGCGCTCCAGCTTTCCGAATCGCGGTGCACGGTGGCCAGCACGGCCGCCGCCTGCTCGCCGCCCATCACCGAGATGCGCGCGTTCGGCCAGGTGAACAGGAACCGCGGCTGGTAGGCGCGCCCGCACATGCCGTAGTTGCCGGCGCCGAAGCTGCCGCCGATCAGCACGGTGATCTTGGGTACGCTCGCGGTGGCCACCGCGGTGACCAGCTTGGCGCCGTTCTTGGCGATGCCGTCCGCCTCGTAACGGCCGCCCACCATGAAGCCGGAGATGTTCTGCAGGAACAGCAGCGGCACGCGGCGCTGGCAGGCGAGCTCGATGAAGTGCGCGCCCTTCAACGCGCTCTCCGAGAACAGCACGCCGTTGTTGGCCAGGATCGCGACCGGCATGCCCCAGATCCGCGCGAAGCCGCAGACCAGCGTGGTGCCGTAGAGCGGCTTGAACGCGTGCAGCTCGGAGGCGTCGACCAGCCGGGCGATCACCTCGTGCACGTCGTACGGCGCGCGCACGTCCTGCGGTACGATGCCGTAGAGCTCGGCCGGGTCGAAACGCGGCGGGCGCGGCGCGGCGATGTCGATGTCGACACGCTTTACGCGGTTCAGCGTGGCCACGATGTCGCGCACGATCTGTAGGGCGTGGCCGTCATTTTCCGCCACGTGGTCCACCACGCCGGATTTGCGAGCATGCGTCTCGGCACCGCCCAGCGCCTCGGCGGAGATCACCTCCCCGGTTGCCGCGCGCACCAGCGGCGGACCCGCCAGGAAGATGGTTCCCTGGTTGCGCACGATCACCGTCTCGTCGGACATCGCCGGCACGTAGGCGCCGCCGGCGGTGCAGCTTCCCATCACGCAGGCGATTTGCGGCACGCCCTCTGCGGACATCTGCGCCTGGTTGTAGAATATGCGGCCGAAATGGTCGCGGTCGGGAAACACCTCGGCCTGGTGCGGCAGGTTGGCACCGCCCGAATCCACCAGGTACAGGCAGGGTAGCCGGTTCTCGCGCGCGATCTCCTGCGCGCGCAGGTGCTTCTTCACCGTCATCGGGAAGTAGGCGCCGCCCTTCACCGTGGGGTCGTTGGCCAGCACCATGCACTCGCGGCCGGAAACCCGGCCGATGCCGGCGATCACGCCCGCGCCAGGCGCGCCGTCGTCGTACATGCCGTTGGCGGCCAGCTGGCCCACCTCCAGGAACGGCGAGCCGGGATCGAGCAGCCGGGCCACCCGGTCGCGCGGCCGGAGCGTGGCGCGCGCCACGTGCCGCTCGCGGTGCTGCGCCGAGCCGCCCAGCGCGGTGGCTGCAACCCTGCGCCGCAACTCCGCCGCCAGCGCACGGTTGTGCGCTGCGTTGGCTGCAAAGCCCTCGGACTCCGGGTCGACCAGGGTGGCCAGCGTGCTCATTGCGCCCTGGGCGCGTCATGGCCGATCAGCTCCCGCCCGATCAGCATGCGGCGCACCTCGTTGGTGCCGGCGCCGATGTCGAGCAGCTTGGCGTCGCGCCAGTAGCGCTCGACCGGCCAGTCGGTGGTGTAGCCCGCGCCGCCCAGCGCCTGTATCGCCTCGCCGGCCACGCGCACGGCACTCTCGGACGCCAGCAGGATGGCGCCGGCCGCATCGAAGCGCGTGGTCTTGCCGGCATCGCACGCCTTGGCCACGGCGTAGACGTAGGCGCGAGCGGAGTTCAGCGCCACGTACATGTCCGCCACCTTGCCCTGCATCAGCTGGAACGCGCCGATCGGCTGGCCGAACTGCTGCCGCTCCCGCAGGTACGGCAACACGGTGTCGATGCAGGCCTGCATGATGCCGAGCTGGATGCCGGCGAGCACCACACGCTCGTAGTCGAGCCCCGACATCAGCACCTTCACGCCGCCATTCAACGGTCCCATCACCTGCGACGCGGGCACGAAACAATCGTCGAACACCAGTTCTGCGGTGGGCGAGCCGCGCATGCCGACCTTCTGGATCTTCTGGCCGATGGAGAAGCCGGCAAACCCCTTCTCGATCAGGAAGGCAGTGATGCCCTTCGAGCCGCCATCCGGCACCGTCTTGGCGTAGACCACCAACGTGTCGGCGTACGGCGCGTTGGTGATCCAGAACTTGGTGCCGCGCAGGCTGTAGCCGCCGTCGACAGCCTCCGCGCGCAGCTTCATCGAGACCACGTCCGATCCGGCGCCCGCCTCCGACATCGCGAGACTGCCGACGTGTTCGCCGGAGACCAGCTTGGGCAGGTACTGCGCTTTCTGCGCCGGCGACCCCCAGCGGGAAATCTGGTTCACGCACAGATTCGAGTGCGCGCCGTAGGAGAGGCCGACGGAGGCCGACGCCCGGCTCACCTCCTCGACCGCGACCACGTGCTCCAGGTAGCCCAGGCCGAGGCCGCCATACTCCTCCTCCACGGTGATCCCGTGCAGGCCGAGCGCGCCCATCTCAGGCCAGAGCTCGCGCGGGAACCAGTCCTCCGCATCCACCCTGGCCGCCAACGGCGCGATCCGGTCGGCTGCGAAGCGGCGGGTCGACTCGCGGATCGCGTCGGCCACGTCGCCCAGCGCGAAGTCCAGCTCAGCCATCGTTGCCTCCACATTTCTTGCTGTCTCGATAGAGGCTTCCCGGCAAATTGGGAATTGGACGTGGCAAAGGAAACCAAGGCCTGCTCTTTCGAAAAAGCAGCAAAAAACTTTTGGTCCGGCTGTCGCAGAGGTTCCTTCAGCGTGTACTCAGGGAAAAAGTTTTTTGTTTCTTTTTTTCAAAAAAGAAATGCTTGCCTTGCTTTGCCTACGTTTCGAAGCCGATGAGGGTGCGGCCGCTAAGGTCTCTCTGTGCTAGCGACAGGCTAGCTTACCTGGGTGTTGACGGTGGGTCTGTGGCGACTGCTTAGGAAGGAAAGGCCTTTTCTTTCGAGAGAAAGAAGCAAAAGATTTTGTTCCGGCTGTCGCGGACGGCTGGAACGACACGTTTCATCCTGGCACACCGTGGAGAGACAGAGATTTTTGGTTCTGTTTTCTAAAAAGAACCGCTTGCCCTGTCTCCTAGACGCGCCTGACCACCGCCCCATCTGGCTTGGTGTGACGACCGACACGAACCCCACCCTGGTCTGCCTGCACTTCCTCGGCGGGAGTGCGGCGAGCTGGTCGGACGTGACCGCGAGGCTCGCCGGGCGGTTGCGTTGCCATCCGCTGGACCTGCCAGGCTTCGGTGATGCCGCCCACCACACCGGCTACAGCGTCGCCGAGATGGCCGACAGCGTGGCTACCCGGGTGAAGGAGGCTGGCCTGGGCGATTGGATGGTCGCGGGCCACAGCATGGGCGCCAAGGTCGCCGCGGTGCTCGCCAGGCGCGCTGAGGACGGCGAGGCCGGGTTGGCCGGGTTGCGCGGAGCGGTCCTGCTGGGGGGCTCGCCGCCCGGACCGGAGCCGATACCGGACGAGCAACGGCGATCCATGCTCGCCTGGTTCACCGGGGAGACGGCGGCGTGGCCGGCACGGGCGCGGGACTACATCGAGACCAACGTGGCGGCACGCTTGGGGTCAGCGGCGACGCAGCTTGCCGTCGCCGACGTGTTGCGCATGCGGCCGGACGCCTGGGCGGCCTGGCTGCACGCGGGCAGCCGGGAGGATTGGGCCAGCCGGGTCGGCGTATTGCGCACGCCTGCGCTCATCGTGTGCGGCGCCGGGGATAGCAACCTGGGGGAGGACGCGCAGACGCGGCTGACCGCACCGCATTACGCGTGCCACCGCGTGGTGGTGCTGGAGGGTGCCGGCCACCTGCTGCCGATGGAGCGGCCCGATGAGGTGGCCCGGCTGATCGCCGAGCACGCCGACGCAGTCTGCGTGCCGGCATGACTGGGCCGGTGGTTCCCGACGCGTATCGGGCGTTGATCGAGTCGCCGCGGGTGAGTGCGGGCACGCGACGCGCCCTGCTGGCGCGCGCGGTTGACGACGACTCGGCCTACCAGCCGGGGGCGATGAGTTCGGCGCAACTGAGTGTCCTGCGCGCGGTGGTCAGTCGTCTTGTGCCGCAGCCGGATGGCGCCAGCATCGACATCGCGGCGCGGCTGGACGCACAACTTGCCTCGGGAAAAGACGATGGCTGGCGCTTCGCGGTGCTGCCCGACGACCGGACGGCCTACGTGCGCGGGTTGACGGTTCTGGGCGACCAGGCACGGGCAGAGCACGCAGGCGGTTTCGCCGAGCTGCCACCCGACAGGCAAGACACGTTGCTGGCGCGTGCGGCCGCGGGTGAGCTGGCGGATGCACCGGGGCTGCTCGACGGCGCTCAGATGCAGCTCTGGTTCAGGGACGTGCTCGCCGAGGCGGTCAGGCTTTACGTGGCGCATCCTGCAACGCTGGCGCGCCTTGGCTACAGCGGGATCGGCTACGGCGGGGACGGCGGTTTCAAACCAGGGTTCAGTCTGGTGGGCCTGGGCGAACGCGAGGGGGGGGAGCCGACTACCCTGGACACGCCGGGGGATGCGCCCGGGGCTGACACGGCGCCGGCGACGCGATGAATCTTTCGCAGATGCGGCGGCATGCGCTGGGCGAGACGGTCGACGCCGTGGTGATCGGCACCGGCGCCGGGGGCGCACCTTTGCTGGCCCGGCTGGCGGCCGCGGGCCTGCGCGTGGTGGCGCTTGAAGCCGGCGCCAACCGCACGCCGGAGGAGTTCACCGCCGACGAGGTGGCTGCGGCCGACCTTTACTGGCTAAGCGAGCGGTTGAGCGCGGGTGCCATGCCCACTGCCTTTGGCGCCAACAACAGCGGGGTCGGCGTCGGCGGGTCCACCCTGCATTGGGGCGCGTTCGTGCCGCGGCCGAACGAGGCGGACCTGCGGCTGCGCTCCCAAACCGGAGCCGGCGAGGACTGGCCGCTCAGCCTGGACGACCTGCTGCCCTACTTGCGGGAGGTGGAGCATTTCATCGGCGTCTCCGGCCCTGCGGACTACCCGTGGGACCCGGGCCGGCGCTATCCGCTGCCGGCGCCGCTGCTGAACGCGCCGGCGCAGCTGATGCAGGCCGGTTGCACGGCGCTGGGCGTGCGGCACTGCGCGGCACCGGCCGCGGTGGTGTCGCAGCCGTACGCGCAGCCCGGCATCCCCGACCGCCCGGCCTGCATCAACTGCGGCTACTGCCACCAGGGATGCCGCGTTGGTGCGAAGACCAGCATGGACGTGACGTACCTGCCGCGGGCCGTCTCGCACGGGGCGGAGATACGGCCGGGATGTTTTGTGCACGGGCTGGAGTGCGACGCGCGCGGGCGCATCACGGCGGTGGTCTACCGCTCTGCTGGGCAGGATTGGCGTCAGCGATGCGGCGCCGTGTTCCTGTGTGCCGGCGCGGTCGAGACGCCGCGCCTGTTGCTGCACACCGGGCTGGCGAACTCCAGCGGCCAGGTGGGGCGTAACTTCATGGCGCACGTGGCGACGCAGGTGTGGGGCACGTTCGCCGACGAGACGCGGCCCAACAA
>CAXUIR010000015.1:0-1833 GCA_964251005.1 uncultured Acetobacteraceae bacterium
GTCGTCGGCTGGGCGATTGCGGCAGCGCCGCCAGCAGCGCCGCCTCGCCGACGGAGAGGTGCTCCGGGCCGTGGCCGAACCAGGTCAGGCTGGCGGCGCGCACGCCCTCGATGTTGCCGCCGAACGGCGCCAGAGTGAGGTACATCGCCAGGATCTCGGCCTTGGCGTAGCGCCGCTCCAGCTGCGCCGCGCGCACCAGGTCGTGCAGCTTGCCGAACACGCCGCGCGAGTGCGGCTCCAGCAGGCGCGCCACCTGCATGCTGAGCGTGGAGCCCCCTGAAACGATGTGGCCGGTGTGCAGCCACTGCGTCGCGGCACGCAGCAGCGCGCCGGGGTCGATGCCGGGGTGGTGCCAGAAATGACGGTCCTCGGCGGCTACCAGCAGGGAGAGGTAGCGCGGGTCGACGTCGGACGGGCTTGTGCGCAGGCGCCACACGCCGCCGGACGCGAGGAAGGCGGCTAGCGGAACACCGTCACTGGCCAGGACTTCTACGGAACGTGTGTTGTAGCGGGTTAGCGAGGGCGGAAAAGCGAAGTCTAGCAAAGGCAAGAGAAGAAGAAGCAAGAATTTCTTTTGTGAAAAAAAGAAACAAAAAACTTTTGCTCTCTGGGGTGCGACGTTTGGGAGAGCGCGCGACAGCGGAGCAAAAGTTTTTTGGTTCTTTTTTTCAAAAAAGAACATTCTTACTTTTCTTGTACCGTGACGCTCCCGACCGCACCGCGCGCCTGCACGTCAGGCCGGTACATGTCCCGGATGCTTGCAGCCGGCAGCAGGAAACGCCCGGGCGAGACCACGCGCACCACGTAGGCGACGTTGAACGCACGGTCCGACGTTTTTGGCTTGTCGTCGTCGCTGTTGTTGCTGTCGCTGTCGTCGCTGACCACCGGCTCCTCCGCACGGCTGAGGTCGATGGCCGCCATGAAGCGGTCGTCGCGCTTCTCGGCAATGCGGGTGGGGGTGAGGTCGCCAAGGAAGGGCAGGCCGTTCTCGGCCTGCTTGGTGGAGGGCTCCACCACGCGCTCTATCTCGAAGCCGGCGGGCAGCGGGTCCACCAGCATGGTCTGGTGGTAAGCGTCGTCGTCCGCGCTGCCGGACAGGTGCACCACTAGGCGGCTGTTCTGCACCAGGTGCGACAGGTCCACTGTATTGCCGCCGCCGTCGGTGATCACCTTGGTGATGCTGAGGTGAGCGCTGCCGGCCGGCGGGGCGCGCAGCGGTAGGCCGTGCACGGCGACGATCCGGGTGAGCGGCCCCCTGCCCTCGTTGCCGATGCTGACGCCCTGGCCGAGAGACGTTACGTCCCGCCGCACAACGGCCACCGCCTGCGGCGCCTGCACCGTGCCGTCGATGCTTATGGCGGCCGGGCCGGCGCGCTCCAGCAGCGTGCCGGCGGCGATGACCAGCCAGCCCTGCTCCTGGGTGGTCAGGCGGTCGGGCCTGGTGTCCATCCGCTCCAGCGACTGCAGCAGGCGGTCCACGCGCGGGCGCAGGTTGGCCTCTTCTGCCAGGGCGATCATCGCCGCGGTGTCGCGCAGCTTGGTTCGGTAGAAATCGGCCAGGCGCCAGGCGAGGCCGTCCTGCTCGGCGGCGAGGCCCTGTTCGGCGGCATCGAAGGCGTGGGCGGCGCGCGCCTGGTCACCGGTGATCGCCAGCGCGGTGGCGAGCTGCGCCTGGCCGAGCGGTTCGAGCTTGTCCAGCGTCTGGTCGTGGAAGTAGCGCAAATCGGCGAGGTCGGCCTGGGCGGCCCGCGCCGGCAGCAGGGAGGCGGAGGGGCGGGCGGGGGCGGCGCGCTGGGGGGGGGGGGGGGGGGGCGGGGGGGGGGGGGGGGGGCG
>CAXUIR010000015.1:1843-5972 GCA_964251005.1 uncultured Acetobacteraceae bacterium
ACGAGGGCGCGGGCGCCGGGCCGGGCCCGCGCCGGCCGATGGAGGGCGTCGGCGGGGCCGGCGTCGACGATCTGCTGGTCGCGGGAGGCCTGCTGCGGGCTGTCGGGCGCGAAGAACCAGAAGCGGTGCACCATCCAGTTGCCGGCGTCGAAGTTCGTGAGCGCCTTGGCGGCCCGGCTCAGGGCGGCGTCGGGGACCGGGTAGCCGTGCGCGCGGGCGCGGGTGAGGAAGTCGAGGATCTGTCCGCCGAGGTAGGGCTCGGCCTCGCCGTCGCCGGCGCGCCACAGGCCGAAGGCGCCGGACTCGTCCTGGCGCTCCATCAGCTTGTCGATGGCGTCCTGCACGCGCAGGCGTAGGTCGGCGGGAGAGGCGCCCAGCGTGGCGGCGGCGGCCTCCTGCACGTAGAGCAGCGGCATCGCCCGGCTGACCAGCTGTTCCGAACAGCCGAACGGGTATTCGTCCAGCGCGGCGAGCAGCCCGGGCAGGTCGATGCTGCCGACTGAGGAGAAGCTGGCGCGGATGGTGGCCCCGTCTGGCGAGAGGCCGCGTGCCATCGCACCGGTCAGCTGGACCGTCTCGCCCGGCGCCTGGTCCACGCGGCTGACCAGGGTGACGGATTCGAAGCCGGTGCGCACCTGCATCTGCCAGTCGTGCACGATGTGCAGGCCGTCGGGACCGCTGAGCGTCAGCACGACACGGCCGATGCCCAGCGTATGGCCGGAGAGCGGATAGGTGTTCACCACGGCCTGGCGCACGGCGAGCGGCAGGTCCTCGTCGACCGGCTGCATGCCGAGCGCGCCGTCGGCTTCGATGTGCACGTGGTAGGTGCCGGCCTGGCCCTCGACGTTGTGCGCCAGCAAGGTCATCCGCGCGCTGTCGCCGGGGGCGAGGAAGCGCGGCAGGCTGATCTGGGCGACCACCGGGTCGCGCACCGGCACCTGCAGGTCGGCGTGGCCGAAGCCGGCCGGGCTGACGGCGACCGTCATCAGGCGCAGCCCGCCGGTGAAGTCCGGCAGGTCGATCGGGACGACCGCGTGGCCGCCTTCGACCTGCACCAGGCCGCTGAACAGCGCGGTGGTGCGGGTCGGCACCACGGAGAGGCCGGCGCCGTCCAGGTCGCCGCCGGCGCGCAGCTCGCCCGGAGAGGCGATAGGGTCGATCAGGTGGGCGTAGTCGTCACGCACGTCGACCGCGAGGCGGCGCTTGCCGAAGAAATGCGTCTCCGGGTCGGGGCTGGCGAAGCGGGTGAGCTGCAGGATGCCCTCGTCCACCGCGGCGACCGTCAGCCAGACCGGGCCCTGGGCGGCCTGGCCGGTCACCGCCACGCCGAGGTCGAGGTGGGTGCGCGGCCGCAGCACCGGTGCCGCCTGCAACGCGACGCCGATGGTGTGGTCGGCCTCGTCCAGCTTGACATAGGCGAGGCCCACGGCGCGGACCGGCGCGTGGCCGGACGCCTCGCCGGCAGGGCGGTAGACGCTTGCCATGACGTAGGCGCCGACGCCCCAGTCTGCGGTGGCGTCGACTGTGACGTCGGCGCCGGAGGCTGGCACGGAGACGCTGTGCACCGCCAGCACGCGGCTGTTTTCCACCGTCAGCAGCATCTGGCCGGCGAAGGGGGCTTGCACGTGCAGGTGGGCCTGGCCGCCGGCACGCGGCGGCGCGCCGACCAGCGAGACGGCCACCTTTTCCGGGCTGTCCGACTGCTGTTCCTGGCCGAAGCCGCCATGCAGCTTGATGGAGGTGGCGGCACCGCTCGCCTGGTCCTCGATTTCCAGTCGGTAGGTGCCCCAGCCGAGCGCGGGCAGGCCGATTTTCGTGCCGCCCTCGGTGGCCGGGATGTCGATGGCGCCGAAGGTCACCGGGCGGTCGTGGGTGGAGACCTTCCACTGCCAGGCGCCGTTTTCGGAGAAGTAGTGGTAGTCGGTGACCTCCTCGACCAGGCGGAAGTCGGCGTGGGCGGCCACGCGCGTGCCGTCCGGCGCAAAGGCGGCGGCCGCGACGGCGGCGGCCTCGCCCTCGTCGAGGTGGCCGTCCGCGAAGGGCGGGCGCAGGCCGAGCAGCACGGGGTGGGTGGCCAGTTTCAGGCTGGTCTGGCGCTCGGTGGCGCGGCCGCCGGGTTAGGCGACCGACACGGTGACGTCGGCCCGCACCGGCAGCCTGGTCTGCGGCACTTTCAGCTTGTCGAGGTCCACCAGGACGGACGAGCGGCCCTGTGCGTCCGTCTTCGGCCCGTCCACATCCTGCGAGTCGGTGTTGAGCTGCTCGCCGACGCGGCCGAACTGCCAGCCGGGCTCCGCGATGGGCGAGTCGTCGGCCTGCAGCAGCACGTGGGCATCCACCTCCAGGTCGGCGGCCGGGGCGCCGTAGAGGTAGCGGGCGTCGACCGCGATGGTAGCGGGCGCGCCGGCGGCCACGCTGGTGCGGTCCGGCGCGAGGTCCACGGCCAGGCGGTTCGGCACGAAGTCCTGCACCTGCACGTCCAGCGTGCCGATCTGCGTCTTGGTGCCGGCCAGCAGCTCCTCCAGGTGCCAGGTGCCGCGCGGGGCGGTGGTCTTGAGCGGGATCACCTGGGCGGCCGCACCCACCGCGTTGGGTTCCAGGCGATACCGCCCAGCCTCCACACCGTCCGGGCGACGCAGCACCACGCTGACCGCCTGGCCGGCGGGCAGGGTTTCGGCAAGCGGGCCGCGGACGATGGTGGTCAGGTCGATGCTCTCGCCGGGGCGGTAGATGCCGCGGTCGGTGTAGAGGAAGCCGTCCACCGGGCCAGGGTCGGCACGGCCGTCCACCCCGCGGTCGGAGAAGTCGAAGCCGGGCTTGTCGAGCTGCAGCGCGGTGAAGTCGTCGTTGTGGTAGGCCATCACCATGCGGGGCACGTGGCCCTGCACGCCGCGCAGCAGGCCGGCGGCGAACACCGCCTCGCCGTCGGCGTTGGACGTAGCCTCGCCGAGCTCGTCGTTGTTCGCACCCAGCAGGGTGACCACCGTGCCCGGCACCGGGCGCGCGGTGGCCAGCGAGCGGACAAAGGCGTGCAGCCCGTCGGTGCCGCGATGGGTGGTCAGCATCAGGTCGGTCTCGAACACCCAGCGGTATTGCGGGCCGTCATCCTCGGTGTCGGTGTCGTTGGCCGAGGTCGGCTTGGTCCTGGTCAGGGTGATCCGGTAGGCGCCGGGCAGGCGCGGGCCCAGCACGTTGGCCAGCGGGAAGCCGGTGAGCACGCGCTCGTTGCGGGCCGTCTTGATGGCGAGGTTGCCGTCCCAGACGGGCAGGCCGAGCGTGTCAGAACTGGTCTGCGTCTCCGGGTCGTAGGCGCCGCTGTTGTCGTCGTAGTTCTGGCCGAGGCCGGTGCGGACCAGCACGCGGTCGGTGATGCGCTCCACCCGCACGTGCACGCGCGGCATGTTGACGGTGGCGACCGGCAGGCCGCCCGGCAGGTCGCGCGGCAGGATGAAGCCGTCGTCGGCGAACTTCAGGCTCTGCGGCAGGTCGCCCAGGCTGAGCGGCAGCGTCTCGTCGGCGAGGTGGCGGGAGCCGTCCGCACCCTGCAGGCCGGCGAGCACGGTCAGCTCGTAGGCGGTGCCGAACTCGAGTCCTGCCAGGCACAGCCGGTCGCCGGTAGCCTGCACGGACATCTGGATGTCGGGCTTGATGTGCAGGAAATCGGCCTGGTGGATGTCGGCGCCGGTGGCCAGGCCGGCGGAGAACACCAGGCAGGCCTGGGCGGTCTTGCCGTGGGTGTCCACGGCCACGCGCAACAGGTTCAGCGCGCGCACGCCGCTTTGGGTGACGGCTTCTGCCTTGGGCGGCGGTGGTGCTTCCGCGGGCGCTACCTTGATACCGCTGGGCCGCAGCGGGGTGACGGCGGCTGGCTGGTGCGCCTGGGGCTGCGGCGCGCCGGCACGCCCGGCCAAGTAGCCGAGGCTCGCGCAGACCAGGCCGGTTGCTGCGAGCGCGAGCCAGGACTTCATGTGGGGGGAACCTCAGAGAGAGCGCGCGATCGTAGGACGTCGGGGGCGCAACGTAAATCGGCTCTGCGTGAAGGCAAGCGGTTCTTTTTTGAAAAAAAGAACCAAAAAACTTTTATCTCTGCTGTCGCGGACTCTCCCGCAGCGCGTACCCCAGGGACCAA
>CAXUIR010000015.1:5982-10120 GCA_964251005.1 uncultured Acetobacteraceae bacterium
AGTTTGGGCGTGGCACTCATCGGCTGGGGCAGGTTCATCGCCGCGAACGGCGACAAGATCACCGTGCCTGCGCCGACGACGGATCCTGGTCGGCCCTGGTTATGGGACTTCCTGGCCAGCCAGGCCTACGCGCTGCGGCAGGCCGGTTTCACCGCGTTGCAACTGCCCCCGATCGGCAAGGCGCAAGGCGGCGCCTATGACGGTTGCGACGGCTACGGCCTGTTCGATCCGCGTGACATCGGCTCGAAGAACCAGCAGGGCGGCCTGCCGACGCGTTACGGCACGGCCGAGCGGTTGCGGCGGCTGGTTGCCGTTGCCAATGCGTGCGGGTTGGACACCTATCTCGATCTGGTGCTGCACCAGCGTATCGGCGCCAACTTGGGCGCCGGTTGTTACCGCTACCTTGGCGCGACCGGAGCGTCAGTAGCCGGCCGCGGCGCGCTCGATCCGGGGTGCTTCCGCGAGGTGCCGCCGGCGAACCGGCCGCAGGACGCAGTGCCGAACAGCTTCTACGATTTCAGCTTCGGCGACGAGCTGGTTTACCAGAATTGCGACCCGCCGCGCCGCACGATCGACGACGCGCTCGACTACGGCGACTGGGTGTTCCGCACGACGGGCGCGGCCGGCGCACGCTTCGACGACGCGAAGGGCATATGGGCGCCGTTCGCACGCGAGTTCATGACCAGCCGCGCGATGGCGGAGAAGTTCTTCTACGCGGAGTATTTCGACGGTTCGGACGCCATCGACTGGTGGGTCAACGCGGTGCCGATGGACGGGCGGTCGCTGGCTGAGGATTTTCCGCTTCATTTCAGTCTGCAGACCGCGTGCAACTCGTACGACGCGAGCGTGCTCGAGGGTGCCGGCTACGCGGCCAGGCGGCCTGACCAGGCGGTGACGTTCGTGGACAACCCCGACACCGACACGAGCTTCGACCAGCAGGTCGGCACCAACAAGCTGCTCGCCTACGCGTTCCTGCTGAGCATCGAGGGCTACCCGTTCGTGTTCGGCAAGGACTACTTCGGGCCGGATGTGTGGCCGGGGGCGTACGGCCTGAAGCCGTGGATCGACAACCTGGTGTGGATACACGAGAACCTGGCCGGTGGTTGTACCACAACGCGCTACGTCGACGGCAAGGTGATCGTCCTGGAACGCCTGGGCGAGCCCGGGCTGTTGACCTGCCTGAACTTCGACACCTGGAACAGCCGAACGTTGCGTGTGGCGACCGCTTTCGGTGCCGGCGTGCACCTGCACGACTACAGCGGCCACCACGACGACGTGTGGACCGGTGCCGATGGCGCCGCCACGTTCACCATACCGAGCAACGCCTACAGCAACGGTCAGAGTTACCTGTGTTTCAGCCGCGCCGGCCTAGACAAGCCGAACCCGGTGACGGCGCGCGCGACGACGCAGACGTTCTTCGCGGCGGACGACCTCGACATTGCGGCGGCACGCGACTCAGACATGCTCGTCGGGCGCGTGTTCTGCGCCGCCGGGACGAGGCTAAGGACGTCGGTCACGATGCGAGAGACGGGATGGACGGCGAAGTCGCGCCTGGTGTTCAGACTGGTGACGCCCGACGGTGCCGCGCTTGCGGAAGCTGCGCACGCGATGCGGTTCCCGGCCGTGTTGGACGCGCAGGTGCCTGCTACGGGATGGTACGCGCTTTTTGCAACGGGAACGGGGTTGCCCGCCAGCGGCTCGCCGTTCGAGCTGGAGGTTACCTACAGCGCGCCTAGGGAGATTGCGGTGGTTGATTCGCGGCGAGTGCTCCTGGGAGTTTGAGGTGAGGAAAGCAAGGCAAGCGGTTCTTTTTTTGAAAAAACTAAAAAACTTTTGTTCCCTTGTGCGCACGCTGCAGAAACCTCCGCGACAGCACGGGTAAAAGTCTTTTGCTTCTTTTCTTCAGAAAAGAAGGCCTTGCTTTCTTGCTGAGCATCCGGAGTCAAAACCTACGGTCGCTGGTCGAAGACGATCATTTCAGGGCTGACTCTCTCTCAAAGTTTTGCTTGCCGTTGTATGATCGAATAAACAGGTAATTTGCTCGCCTGACGACGCGAAACAGGTTGCCCAGTTTGACGCTGCTGCCGCAACATGCCTGCCCTCGGACGCCAAGCGTTCCCAATTGATTTCACGTCATACGTCAACGGAGGACTCATGCCGGCAAAACATGTTGCCTGGTGTCTGTTGTGGTTGGTTTTCTCCTTGGATTGGATGTTTGCAGCGCGAGCATCGAGCCTTCGCGTATCGCCTGCCTCCAACAGCCGAAGCACCGGCGAAGTCGAGGCTGATTACGGCATGTCCCACCTGTTCATCGACGAGATGGCCCACCAGTCTGTTCCGGTCACGGTGTTCTTCGATCCGCAGGTGGGCGGTGTCGTCGAGGCGGACGTCTTCACCAACCTCGGGCGGCGCGACCTTGCAACAGTCATCGTCGGAAGCGAGGGTGTCGAGGAAGGCATCGATCCACCTTCCGGCAACACGATCGCTGTGGGCGACGAGCGTCACTACTTCCACGCGGTCAGGATGCAGCCCGTGCAGGGCGGCTACCAGGTGACGTTGCAGGCCGACAAGACCGGCGCCTACCGCCTTACCGCGCGCTATCGTCTGGACAACGATCCTGCCGGCGTCTGGCATTGGTACAACGACGAGACCAGCGCACCCGGCCTCTTCAAGCGTGACTTCGCCATCGTCGTCTCGCCGAGCCAGGCGCGCGACGTGCAGCTCTACGAAGCAAACCCGTTGACGATCGCAGCGCGCGGCACCGCCCCGGAGCAGCGCGGCACGTTCGCCGCGATGTCGAAGCCGGCGTCCGGCACGGGCGCGCATTTCAGCCTGGACTACCTGCAGCAGCTCGGCGTCAACGCGCTGTGGCTGCAGCCGATCCACCCGCGCGGCATTGCCGGCCGCCTCACCGACCCTGCCACGGGCCAGGCGTTCGCGCTTGGCAGCCCTTACGCGGTGAAGAACTACTTCGCCGTGATGCCGCTGATGGCGTCCGGCTTTCATCCCGGCGCAAGTGCGGCCGAGAACGACACGGCAGCGGGCCGTGCGCAGGCGATGGCCGAGTTCCAGGCGTTCGCGCGGTCGGCGGCAACGAAGGGCATCGGCCTGTTCCTCGACGTGCCCTTCAACCACGCTGCGCACGATTTGGAGCTGGCGCCGGCCGGCGTGCAGTATTGGGCCAGCACCGCTGCGCCGGACACGCCGGTCAGCGCCGCGGACGCACGCGTGTTCTCGCACGCGGGCGAGTACGACATGCGGGCGAGCAGCGCGGACACGGTGGCCGCCGCGCCCGACCGCTTCGATTTCGGCAAGTGGAGAGACGTGGCCGACTTCTATTTCGGCCGCTACGCCGCGCTGGTTCCGGACCAGGCCGGTGCCGGCGCCTATCAGAACGAAGCCGACTGGTTCGACTACAGCGTGGGCAGCGACACGGCCTACGGCGACGGTGCCGGCCATTTCGACCGCATCACGCAAGGTCTGTGGCGCTACTTCGGCGACTACCTGCAGTTCTGGCTCGACCGCACCGGGTATCCGGAGAACACGCAGCACGCGGCGTTGCACGTTGCGGGCGGCATCACCGGGTTGCGCGCGGATTTCGCACAGGGTTTGCCGCCGCAGGTTTGGGAGTACATCGTCAACCGCACGCGCGCACGGCGGTGGGACTTCGTGTTCATGGCCGAAAGCCTCGATGGCGGGCATGTCGGCTACCGTTCCGCCAGGCACTTCGACATCCTCAACGACAGCCTGGTCAGCGACCTGCATAACGCCACCACCGCCACCGACCTGAAGCGCATCTTCGCCGCACGCAACTTCTATGGCGACGCGTTGATCCTGCTCAACACCACCTCGCAAGACGAGGACAGCTACCGCGACCCATACCAAGGCGCGCTCCGCTTCGCGGTGAACAGCGCCATGTATGGCGCCACGCTGATCTTTCCGGGGCAGGAGCTGGGGCTAGCCGGCACCATCGTGCCGCCGTCCGGCGGCTCGGATCCGTCGGCTGGCGCGCCGTTCGGCTACGACCGCTACGAGACAGACCCGAACTTCCACAAGCCGATCCCGCAGTTCCTGACCTACAACTCGATGATGCCGCTATGGCGCCAGTTGGACCGCAAGGGCGGCGACGCGCATCACC
>CAXUIR010000015.1:10130-10701 GCA_964251005.1 uncultured Acetobacteraceae bacterium
CGCGTGCGGGCAGCGCCGCGTTGCGCAGCAAGTGGAGCACGCCGCTGGGCCTGCAGGGTGGCGGCGCCGCGGACAACATCTTCGCCGTCGGCAAGACAGCGCAGCCCGGCGGCGATCCAGCCCAGACCGACGTGGTGTTCGCCTTTGTCAACCTCGACCTGACATCGGCGCGTGCCACGCCGGCCGGGCACAGCTTCAACGTGGACGTTCCGTTTGCCGGCGCGAACATGTTCGGCATTCGCCGCGAGCATCGCTACCAGGTCAGAAACATCGCTGCTGCCGACCCGAACGCACGCAAGACCTGCCTGTGGCCCGGCGGCGTCGCGGGTGCCGATTTGCTGGCCAGCGGCATCTACGTTTCACTCAACCGTCTTCCAAGCACCGAGTCAGAGTGGGCTACGTCGCCTTACGAGGCGCAGTACCTCAAGCTGATCGACATCACCGCGTCGCCGCAGGCTTGCGGCACGGCCGCGCCCGGTGCGGGCGGCAACCCACCGCACGGCGCGAGCAACGACGGCGCGCAGCCGCAACCCGGCGCCAGGCAGGCCGTGCTCACCCGGTCCTACGATAA
>CAXUIR010000015.1:10711-16254 GCA_964251005.1 uncultured Acetobacteraceae bacterium
ACGATAACGGACGCACCGGGGCGAACACCGCCGAGCGCGTGCTGAGCCCCGAGGCGATCCGTGCGCGCGGCCTCACCCGTGCGTTCTCCCTGGTTCTCGCCGGCGACGACCCGCGCATCGAGGCGCAGCCGCTCTACGTCCCGGGCGTGACCATGCCGGACGGCAAGACCCACGATGTAATCTATGCTTTTTCGATGTCGAACCACGTCTGGGCGTTCGACGCGGACAGCGGTGCCGCGCTCTGGCCGCATCCGGTCTCGCTCGGCACGCCGTTCGTGCCAGCGCCCGGCGACGCGGTGGACGTCTACGGCATCAATCGCTCGTTCGGCATCCTCAGCACGCCGGTGATCGATCGCGACGCAGGGCTCATCTACGCCGTGAACTGGATCGTCGACGGCCATGGCGACCGCCAGCTCCACCTCAACGCGCTGCGGCTGAGCGACGGCGCGCCGCCGCCGGGCAAGACGCAGCCGCTACCGGTGCAGGCGTCGGTGGTCAACGCCGCCGGGCAAACCGTGTCGCTCAGCCAGGTGCAGAAGCAGCGCGCGGCCCTGCTGCTTGTGCCGCTCTCCGGTGCGCCGGATCCGCATCACCACAAGATGCTCTACGTAGCCGCCACGGGCGACGACGAGCCGCCGTCCCGCCCGGACGCGACGCTCGGCCACCACGGCTGGGTGGTCGCTTTCGACGTCGACGCCTGGCACCAGGCAGGCGCCTGGACGCCCACGCCAAGCAGTTTCGGCGGCGGCATCTGGCAGGGCGCGCAAGGCCTGTCCGCGGACGATGCCGGCAACGTCTACGCGCTGACCTCCAACGGCGGCTACCTGGTCGGCGCAAACGGCAGCACCACCGACTTCAACGGCCGCACGGACTACGCAGAAAGCTTCGTGCGCCTCGCACTGCACAACACCGCCGGCGGCACGTCGCTCGACCTTGCAGATTGGTTCTCGCCGTTTCGCGACACGGACCGGCGGGACTGGACCATTCCCGAGGTGATGCCGTTCCGACGCGGATACGATTACGCGGACCAGGACCTGGGATCGAGCGGCCCGGTTCTGCCGCCCGGCACGGACTTGGTGCTGGGCGCCGGCAAGGACGGCGTGCTCTACGCCGTGCGACGCGACGACATGGGACGTGCAGTGGGCGATCTGTCTAAACTCTCGGCGCCACCTGTGTTCCTGACCTACGACCCCGATCCGGCCAACCCTGCCTACGCAGGTGCCACGCCCTCCGGCAACCTGGATTTTAAGCCGCAACCGGGCTTCAAGACGCACCACCTGCACGGCTCGCCGGTCTACTGGCAGAGCGCGTCGCATGGCGGCATGCTGTTCGCCTGGGGCGAGAACGCGCAACTGCGCGCGTTCTCGATGACGCAAGACGGACGGGCAAGGCTGCTCGCGCAAGGCACCGCCGTCGCCTCGGCTGCGCTGGCGCATGACGCGGGCAGCATCGGTGGCATGCCAGGCGGCATACTCACGCTGTCGTCAAACGGGAAAGAAGCTGGTGTAGTCTGGGGCACTGCGCCGTTGAACGGAGACGCCAACACTGATCCGGTGGCGGGCGTGATACGCGCTTACGATGCGACGGACTTCGCGTCGCCGCCAGGCGGCGGACCGGCAACGCTGCGGCTGCTGTGGGAAAAGGCGGGATTCAGCTACAGCAAGTTCTGCCCGCCGGTGGTGGCCGACGGACGGCTGCTGGTGCCGACTTATGATGGGCGGATCGACGTGTATCGGCTGGGTGATGCTGTGCAGAGATAGCAAGGCCTTCTTTTTCAAAAAAAAGAAGCAGAAAGCTTTTGCTACGGCTGTCGCGGACGGCGAAACAACACGCTTCACCACGACGCACCCGACGAGAACAAAAGTTTTTTGGTTCTTTTTTTCAAAAAAGAAGCGCTTGCTTGCTTGCCTTACGCGGCCGACCTCGCCTCCGGTAACAATCCCGACACAGCGTCCTGCCCCACCCGATTGCAGAAATCGCCAAAACCCTCGCCAGGAATTCCATTTGCGGACCAAGCGGCGAACAACGGATCGAACGTGCTGATCACCTCGGCATGCGCCACCTTCTCCCGCAGCTTGAAGCTCAGTCGCGTGCCTTCGAAGTCGCCGCCCACGTAGATGGCGTAGAAGCCGGGCATGCGGCCGACGATGCCGATGTCGCCGGCGTAGGTGCGCGCGCAGCCGTTGGGGCAGCCGGTGATGCGCACGCTGATGCGGCGGTCCTGCATATTGTGCAGGGCGAGCAACGCGTCGATGCCGCCGACGATCTCCGGGTGCATGCGCTCCGCCTCGGTCAGCGCCAGGCCGCAGGTGGGCAGCGCCGGGCAGGACAGGGCGTACTGCGCCATCGGCGAGAGCGTCTCGGCGGTGGCGACGTGGTGCTCGGCCAGCAGCGCGTCGATGGCGGGGCGATGGGCGGGGGCGAGGTCGGCCAGGATAACGTCCTGCTGCGGCGTCATGATGTAGCTGGGCGCGAAGCGTTCACCAATCTGGCGCAGCGCGGTGCGCAGGCGGTTGCCGCAGCGCTGGGTGTGGCCGCCATCGACGATGCGGCCGGCGGCTACCGGAATGCCGAGCCATAGTTTGCCGTCGCCCTGCTCGTGCCAGCCGAGCAGGTCGGGCACGTCCAGCTTCATCGGCCGGGCGTCCTCGAACGGGCGGCCGTAATACGTGGCGAGCGTCTCGCGCACCCAGGGCAGGCCGCGGTCGTCGACCACGTATTTCAGCCGGGCGCGACGGCGGTTGGTGCGGTCGCCGTTGTCGCGCTGCAGCTTGATCACCGCCTCGACCATCGGGATCAGGTCGTCCGGGCCGACGAAGGCGATGGGGGTGGCCAGGCGCGGGTAGGTGCGGGCGTTGTTGTGGGTCATGCCCAGCCCGCCGCCGATGGCGATGTTGTAGCCGAGCAGCGTGTCGCCCTCGAACTTGGCGATGATGCCGAGGTCGTTGGTCAGCACGTCGATGGTGTTGTCGGCCTCGTGGGTGATGCCGACCTTGAACTTCCGCGGCAGGTAGGTGGGGCCGTAGAGCGGTTCCTCCTCCTCGGCGTCGCCGCTGGGCGCCTCGTCTAGGAAGATCTCGTAGTAGGCACGCGATTTCGGTTTGAGGTGCTCGGACAGCATGCGCGAGTCGGCCTCGATTCGGGCCTGGCGGGGATCGCGGTAGGGCGAGGGGCTGGCCATGATGTTGCGCACCACGTCGCCGCAGGCGGACATGGTGGTGAGCAGCGTGTGGTTGATCTCGGCGATCGCCGGCTTGAGGTCGCCCTTGAGGATGCCGTGGAACTGGATGCCCTGGCGGACGGTGATGCGGATGGAGCCGTTGGCGCGGGTGTCGGCCAGGCGGTCGAAATAGAGGTATTGCGCGGTGGTCATGCGGCCGCCGGGCATGCGGCAGCGGAGCATGAACTGGTACTCCTTTTCCAGCCCGTGCTGCTTGCGGTCGGTGGCGGTGTCGCGGTCGAACTGCTCGTAACTGCCGTGGAATTTCAGCAGCTGGTAGGCGTCCTCGCTGACCTGGATGCCGCCTTCGGCCAGTTCGGCCGCGAGCGTTCCACGCAGGCGGTGGCTTTCGGTCTTCAGTGTCTCGACGGCGGAGAGTTTTGCGGTCATGCGGGGCCTCGGGCGCGGGCGTCAGGTGCGCTTACGTGGAGAGGGCGGGGGCGTTTCCCAGGCCCGAACGCGACGCAAGGTCGTTTCCACGTTATCGGATCGGAGTTCAGAGTTAACAACGGCTCCGATGAGCATGTCTGCCGGCAGGCATGAGTGGTCTCGCCAGACTCAAAGTATCGATCGGTGTCAACGCCTTCCAAGCGTCTCGATGCGCCACCTGCCGCAGCCACCCAGCAACAGCGCGGCCAAAGCTTTTTGCTTCTTTTCCAAAAAGCAGGCCCTAGATGGAGAAGGTAATGGGCTCCGACAACGGCCGAGCCAGGCCGGCACCCTCTGCGCGCCGAACCAGGTCCTCCAGGGTCAGGCCCCGCAGGCGGGTGGCGAGCTCGCGGTCGAGGTCGCCCCAGAGCGGTGAGACCACTTTCTCCAGCAGGTCGCCCTTCGGGCCGTCCTCGGCCGGGTGGTCCTCGCACAGGGCGGTGCGGACGACCTCGTCGAGGTGGATGTCGCGGCGTGGGCGGCCCAGGCGGTACCCGCCGCGCGGGCCGCGGATGCTCTCCAGCAGGCCGGAGCGGGAGAGGGTCTGCAGCAGCGGCTCGATGCCGCGGCGGGCCAGGCCGGCGCGCTCGGCGATGTCGGCCGCGCTGACGGTGCTGGTCCGCCCGGCGTGGAAGGCGACGTCCAGGATGATGAGCACCGCGAGCATGCCGCGGTCGCGGCGGACGATCATGCCGGCGGTGGGCGGCCGGCACGCTGGTCCAGGCCCCCTCCCGCTTCGCTCGCCGATCTGCTCTTCATCGTCCCATCATCGCGCCGGGGTGTTCTCATGTCCAACCGAATAGCGTCGCGCGGCCCGATGTTCGCCGTGGCCGAACCCAGGGGGCGCATATACGACAGCGTGTTGCAGACGGTCGGAGGCACGCCGCTGGTGCGGCTGCCCAGGCTGACGGACGAGGACGGGCTGGTGGCCGACCTCATGCTCAAGCTGGAGTTCTTCAACCCGCTCGCCTCGGTGAAGGACCGGATTGGGCTGGGCATGGTGGACGCGGCAGAGCAGGCAGGCGAGATCACGCCCGGGCGGACGATCCTGGTGGAGCCGACGAGCGGCAACACCGGCATCGCGCTGGCCTTCGTGGCGGCGGCGCGCGGCTACCGGCTGATCGTGACGATGCCGGAGAGCGCCAGCATCGAGCGCCGGCGGATGCTGCGGCTGATGGACGCCCAGGTGGAGCTGACGCCGCAGAAGCTGGGCATGGCCGGCGCCATCACGCGCGCGGAGGAGATCGTCGCCAGGACGCCGCACGCCTGGATGCCCAGGCAGTTCGACAACCCGGCCAACCCGGCGATCCACGCCGCCACCACGGCCGAGGAGATCTGGGCCGACACTGCCGGCCAGGTGGACGTGGTGGTCGCCGGCGCGGGCACCGGCGGCACGCTGACCGGAGTCGGCCGGGCGCTGAAGCCGCGCCGGCCAGGCTTGCGGATGGTGGCGGTGGAACCGAGCGAGAGCGCGGTGCTGTCCGGCGACGAGCCGGGGCCGCATGGCATCCAGGGGATCGGGCCGGGGTTCAAGCCGTCGGTGCTGGACATGACGGAGGTCGACGAGGTGGTGACAGTGTCCGAGCGCGAGTCGATCGCCGCCGCGCGTCGCTGCGCAAGGCGGGAGGGCCTGCCGATCGGGATCTCGTCGGGCGGGATGCTGCACGTGGCGCTCGGGTTGGCGCGGGCGGAGGAGAACCGCGGGCGCATGATCGTGGGCGTGGTGCCGTCGTTTGCGGAGCGGTATTTGTCGACGGGATTGTTTGCGGGGTTGGGATAGAAAGAAAGCAAGGCCTTCTTCTCGACGAAAGTAGCAAAAAGCTTTTGTGCGGCTGTCGCGGTTTTGTCCGGCGAGCGCGCGACAGCGGAGGCAAAAGTTTTTTGGTTCTTTTTT